>CALBZH010000630.1 GCA_937889795.1 uncultured Syntrophobacteraceae bacterium
TGCCATGACCTCTTCTCTAGTTCATCCCTTTTTGCAGAACCTTCAGCACAGTACCAGCCGATTTCGCAAGGGCAGCGCGGGAACCATGCTCAAGCGTGCAATTCGAGTCCGTTGGTGTCAGATTTCAGTGCTCAGCTTTCAGTCAACCTGGAAGCTTCGCCGAGGGAAGACAATTGCTCTAGGCTACTGGCTCTCATCGTGTTAGGTTTTTGGCGATACGAGCCTTACTATCCCAATATCTCCGACAATGCTTCCACGGGAAAGGTGAGCGATGAGCATGGCAGCCAAGAGCGAAAAGGCCTCTTATGAAGACTATGTCACGTGGCCTGCCGACGAACGATGGGAGATCATTGACGGTCGTCCCTATGACATGACCCCAGCGCCCAGCTTCCGGCATCAACGGGTGGTGGGCAACCTCTACCACCTCCTGCGTGCTGCGATGCATGGCGAGCACTGTATCGTGGGCATTGCCCCAACGGATGTCATCCTGTCTCAGCACGACGTCGTCCAACCGGACGTCTTCGTCGTATGCGACGGGCGTAAGATCACGGACCAGAACATCCAGGGAGCTCCGGAACTGGTGTTTGAAGTGTTGAGCCCTGCGACAGCCAGAAAAGACCGTTGGGAAAAGAAAGCACTCTATGAGAAGGCGGGGGTTATGGAGTACGTCCTGATGGATCCTGAGGGACAGTACGCCGAGCGGTATCTTTCCGGATCTGATGGTAGGTTTGACAGGGGAGAGGTCTTTGCACCGGATCAAATGCTGCCACTAAGGACTCTGGACGGGGCAGAAATCCCCGTCTGGGAGATTCTAGGCCTGGAGAAACCAGGCTCTGCCCTGAAATAGGGGCTGACGCATTCCTCGTCCATCGGTTCGTCACCATGACATTCCATATCGCGACCGCAGCGGCTGGGCATGGCTCTTTACGATCCTATTCCGTGCGTATCAACGAGCAGGCTCATTTCCCGCTCGACCTCCCTCGCCAATCGATCCAAGGTGAAAAGCGCTTGAGCTCTTCGGCGGCCATTGGATGCCAGCCGCATAGCCAGTTCACGGTCTTCGAGAAGACACCGAAGAGCGTTGGCAAGACTCACCGGATCGGATGGAGGGACGATTAGCCCGGAAGCTCCCGACTCGACCATCTCAGGGACGCCCCCGACCGATGTTGCCACCAAGGGGATTCCCGAATGCAGCGTCTCCAAGACCACACGAGGGCAAGGATCGAAGGTCAGCGAAGGGTGCGCCACGACATCCACGGCGCTCATCAGCTCGGGGACGTTGTCACGAAAGCCCAGGAAATGGACCCGGTCTGACAACCCAAGTCTAATCGTGAGGGAGTGGAGGCTTTCGAGGAAACCCCTCTCCGCGAGGATAGGGCCCCCAACGAAAGCGACGTGCGCCCCCGGAACACGGGGCATCGCATCAAGCAAAACCCGTTGCCCTTTCCAAGCCGTGATCCGACCGAAACAACCGATGAGCGGAACCTCAGCAGGCAGCCCGGCTCTGAGCCGGATGGCTTTCCGATCGCCATGCGACCCGAAGCCCACGGGGTCCAGGCCGGTATAGAGCACGACCGGCAACTCGGGTCGACCGCCGGCGGAAACGAAAGACTCCGCACAAGCCTTTGAGACGCTGAAGATCTTCGACCCGTATCGGTTGAGCAACGCGCGGTGCGGGTGGATAGCCTTTTGTTGCCACGCACCTTAGGGTATACGTCACACTGGCAGATGCAGAATGGTTGATTAACCTACTTGCCAACTGTAACCACCTAGGTTATTTTCTATAAGCATGGAAAAACGTTCACCTCAACACAGACTATCGGTCGTCAAGGCCTTGATCGAGGCGGGGAAGGTGCGCATGACTGCCAGTGCCGTTGCCGGAGCGGAAATGCTGGGCTTTGATCGTACTGGCATGATGGGTGTCGTGCTTACTCTCACGCCCACCGATTTCTTTAAGAGCATGACGACCTATGCGGATCATACCATCTGGCAAGACGTGTACCACCCGAAAACGTCAGCCGGAGATGTGTATCTGAAGCTAACGGTCATCGATGACGTGGTGATCGTATCCTTCAAGGAGCTATGAACATGAAATGTCCTGTTTGTGGCGCGGCGCAACTGGTGCATGACACACGCGACATGTCTTACACCTACAAAGGCGAAACGACCACTATTTCCGCGGTGACTGGCGATTTCTGCCCGGCATGCGCAGAAGTCGTGCTGGACTCGTCGGAAGTCGACCGTTACGGTGCGGCGGTTCGTGCGTTCATAAAAGAGGTCAATGCGGCCATTGTGGATCCTGAATTCATCGTTCAGGTGCGTAAAAAGCTTGCTCTCGGTCAACGCGAAGCTGGCGAGATATTCGGGGGCGGCCCGAACGCTTTCTCGCGCTACGAGAAGGGCAAGACCAAGCCGCCACTGGCACTCGTAAAACTCCTCAAGGTGCTAGACCGTCATCCGGACCTTCTGTCGGAAGTCAGATCAGCCTAGCGTACTATTCTTTCCGAATTCTCCGACGCTGAACGTGGGCGCTCCGGGTGGCTTTCTGTGTCCGTTCTGCCCTTCTGGTAATGGCGGTTCGCCGGGATGATGTTCGCGAGACACCTGGAGCACTGACAAATCCGGCAAACGTAAGCGCTGTCAAAACCATGAACAAGCAGATTAGGGTTTCTGTCAAAAGATTGCTGTTCGCAACAATGAGATGAGGGCTAATCGCGGTCAGGAAAGATGCTCAGGGCGCAAGCGATATCGGAAGAAGTCGACGGTACAAGACAGACGCAAGGAGCAGGGTCAGAGCGCTCCGAAACGCCTGACTCATGACGATTCTGCCAAGCATTTCATTGGGCGACTGCCCATCGACGAACAGCGTCGGAAATATCGGATACCCCGACTGTCTCACCGCATCCGGCACGGGGCTTTGTGCATCGACTTCACCGGCTCGGCGTCCCTTGAATAGCCGTTGTGATGGCGAAGACTGTAGGCACAGACGAAATAATCCCTGGCATCTGCCCTCATGGGAACATTTACCGTAACATTGCAATAAGAGTGGGTAAGGCTCGACTAGGGATGTGAGGTGGCCACACGTCAGCGCCCT
>CALBZH010000631.1 GCA_937889795.1 uncultured Syntrophobacteraceae bacterium
TGAGGGGGGAATCAAAGGGGGGTGTACCCTGCAGAACAAAGCTGACGGAGCACTACTCCTCCGGCTTTTCCTTTTCGGTCAACTTTGCCAGGGCCTCCGCGTCAGCCTGAGCGATTGCCGCAGCGGCGGCAGCCCCGGCGGCAGCCAGCGGCAACCTTTCCCCTCCAGGAGATGCAGGCTGCGGCGGCAGGTACACCGTCACGTTTCGATCGGCGAACTCGATTCCCTTTTCCTTGAAGGCTCTCTGCAGTCGATGGAAGACCTCGCGGCGCAGGATGAACTGCTCGCCGGGGATGCACTTGAACTTGACCCGAATGATCATGGCCGAGTCGTCTATGTCCCGCACCCCGGCCGACTTGATGTCGCTCAACAGAAAACCGGCGAATTCTTCGTCCGCCTTGATGTCCTTGTTGAGCTTCTTGACGATCTTGCGGATCACGTCGGGGTCGACATCGAAACGGACCCGAACGTCCAGCTTTTCGATGATGTAGTCGCGGGTGAAGTTCTTCACCACCTTGAGAGCCCCGAAGGGGACGACGGAGATCGGACCCCGGGGATGGCGGAGCCTGATCGAACGGAGGGATATGTGCTCAACCGTGCCCTTGGCGGTCCCTGCTTCGACATAGTCTCCCACCCGAAAGGCGTCGTCGATGAGAAAAAAGATCCCGGCAATGATGTCTTTGACCAATGTCTGCGACCCGAACCCGATGGCAAGGCCGACCACGCCGGCACCGGCCAGCAGCGGCGCGATGTTGACGCCCAGGGAGGCCAGGACGCTGAAACCAACGACAACAACAAGAAAGACCAGAATGAACTTGCGCAACAGCAGGAGCAGTGTCCCGGCGCGGGAGCCGCCGGAGCCGCCCTCTTCGGCTTCATCGCTTTGAAATGGCGCTTCCTCTTGGATTCTCTGGTCGATGCGGGCTTTCACGACTTCCCAGGCAATCACCCCGATGAGCAGTGCGATGATGACGCCGAGGACGCTTCTGGCAAACAGCCACCCGATATCGAATTCGATGGACCAGAGCTCCAGAGCCGCAAAGAAGAGGAAGACCAGGAGCACCCCCCGAAAGGTCTTGCGGATCAAAGGAAAGTAGATGCTCATGTCCTTCTCAGAGAGCTTGCCCCGGTGAGTCATGCCACGCCTCGTCAACTGCGCCGGCGCTTGCTCTTCGTCTTCCTCCGACGGAGAGAAATCGATCACCTCGCGCGGCTTGCCCCGCAACCGGGTGAGCATCTGCTGCAGCCACTGATCCATCCCGATGCAGACGGGAACGAGAAAGAGGCTTACGATAAGCCTCATAATGGTCGCATCGGCGTGGATGAGGACCCTCGCCCACCAGTATGCGCCGACCGCGAGTGCAAAGGCGATCGCCGGATAGTGCCACGCGTCGGAGCACCGTTGACGAAGGAGTCGCGCAGAAGTGGAGTCCGGCTCTCCGAGGGGGCAAATCGCCGCGGCCACGCGAAGTCGGATCTGCCAGATCATCACGGCGATAAGGACGCTCATGATGGGGCCGGCGGTGGAATAGACGAACAGGAACAGCTCGCGGCTCGCTCCGGATTTCTGAAGAGCCAAAGCCAGGGCGGCCCCTGGGGCGACGGACGCGGTGATCCCGATGATCCACCTGTAGAGGAGGCTCGCATCGGCGTCGCTCATGATCACCAGGCGCAGTTCGGGAGCCTTGGGGGAAGTGATCAGCCGGGCCGCCATCTCAATGATCCGGAAGTAGTAGGAGACAATGACACCACTTGAAACCAGGTAGGCGGCCTGTCTCTCCCAGTAGAGGATGGAACAGGCGGCGAACGTGACCAGTGCATAGACCGCGATGCCAAGGCTGTCCAGGAGGAGCCTCGAGAGGAGAATGCCCGCCTTCTCCCATCCGCCCCGAGGGATTGCCTCGAGCAACTGGCTTCGAAGTCTCTCTGTCTTGCGCAGGAGCAGCCGTTCCGCAGCCCAGCCAACCAGAACAATGAGAACGAGCAAGCCCAATGAGGTTAAGAATGGAGCGCTTCCTCTGCCTCCGACCAGTTTTTCCCATACATCCGTCTCCGCCGATGTATGAGCCCCGGAAATGATCCCGCCAATTTGATCGGAAAGGGCCGACAAAGCCCGCTGGGACGCGAAGAAAGCCAGGACGAGGCCGGTTTCCTTGCCGCCGATGTGCCCCTTTGTGTCCGTACCGGATTTGACAGCAGCCTGCTTCTTGAGCTCGGCGGCCAGCACCTTCCTCGCTTGCTCGTCGGTGAGTCCCGCGAGGTACCCGTCGACCTTTTCCGGGGCGAGGTTTTCGGGGGTTGTAGCCTCCTTGGCCGGCGCCTTCGACTTCACCTTCCCGAAGCCTTGTGCCCAGCCGACCGTGGAGCTCAACAAGAGAGCCCATCCGAGAAGTCCAATGCATACGGCCTTGGTGCAGGTCGTGAAGGCCATGGTCTTAATCCTTTCTGTGCTCCTTGACGGCCTCTGTCCGCGGTCAGTGACCGATCATCCACCGCAGCGCCAGCACATATCCGGCGGAAAGGAGTATCTGACAAACCGTCAGGGGGACTCCGTACCGAGCAAATGTCCCAAAAGAGATGGGCCGGCCATGGGTTGCGGAGATGCCCGCCGAAACCACGTTTGCCGAGGCCCCGATGAGGGTCGCGTTCCCCCCCAGGGTCCCTCCGAACATCATGGCGACGAAAACGGGCAGCGTCATGGACGGCCAATCCGCGAACGTCGACCCCAAGGCCATTTCGGGCACGATCTCCGCCGCCACGAAGTACCCTTTGACCAGGAGGACCATGGCCGCCACCACCGGAATGTTCGCCAGCACGCTGGAGGACGCGGCGACTCCCCCGAGCATCACCATCGCCACCAGCAGCAGGTTGGCTCCGAACCAGGCGACCATGTTTCGAGACAGACTGTACAGGAGCCCCGTTCGCGTGAACGCCTCGACCATGAGAAACATGCAGGTGAGAAACAGGAGCGTCTTCCAATCCACGTCCTTCAACACCTGGTCCACCGGCTCCACCTTGACACTGTAAATGATGAGCAGCGCCAGGGACGCGCCGACGATGGCCACGGCGGGAGGGACAATTTGAAAGGGAAGAAGCTCACCAAAAAGAAAAAGGAGAATCATCACAGCCAGGACGAGGAGCGAAATCACGCAGAAAACCGGGCGTTCAAGACGTGTTTGCGGAAGCTCGTCGGGAAGGGTCTGCCTCACATGCCAGACATCCCGCATCACAAGGGGGAGGAGCGGCACGAGGAT
>CALBZH010000632.1 GCA_937889795.1 uncultured Syntrophobacteraceae bacterium
GCCGAGAACTGGTGCGTCCCGTCCATGTTGCTCACGAAATAGAGGAAGTTGGTGGCTTCGGGGTACAGCGCGGCCTCGAGCGACTTCCGGCCAGGGTTGCAGATCGGGCCGATTGGCAGGCCCTTGATCAGGTAGGTGTTATAAGGGCTTTGCCGCTTCAAGTGACCGCTCGTGACGGGTCCGGAAAAACCGGGCAGATCGTAGACCGATGTCGGGTCGCTCTGGAGCGGCATGTTCTTCTTGAGACGATTGTGAAAGACAGATGCGATACGTGGTCGCTCACCGTCGACAACCGCTTCCTTCTCAACGATGGATGCCAGCGTGACCACGTCCTGAACCCGCATGCCGAGCTCCTCGGATCGCTTGACCCAGCTTTCGGGAAACTGCTGCCGGAACTGCTGCACCATGGTGCGCAGCATGGACTGAGGATCTTGCGTTTTGGGCAGTTGATAGGTCTCGGGGAAGAGATAGCCCTCGAGGTTGGGACCGGTAATGCCAAGGGACTGCATGAACTGCGGGTCCTGCGCCAGCCGCACGATCTCCTGCGCCGAGGCTAGCCCCTGCTCTTCCACGATCTTGGCGACATCCCACAGGGTGGAGCCTTCGGGAATGGTGAGTCGATGGAGCAGGACCTTCCCCTGAACCAGCTTTTCCAGAATCTGGTCCGGTGTCGCAGGTGCCGCGAAGCCGTATTCGCCGGCGCGCAATCGGCGCGACGCCTTCCGGTAGCGGCACAGCAAATAGAACTTCTGCGCGTCGGAGATAAGGTGGCTTTCCTGAAGGAGCTGGGCAACGGACATTGCGCCCATGCGAGGAGGAATGTCAACGACGATCCACGCGCGCGCGCTTCCTCCCGGCAGTCTCAGGAAGAGCCAGGCATGGAACAAGAGGTATCCGATCAGCAGGGCTGCCGCCAAAAGAAGAGCGCACGCTCCCGCCGTGAGCTTTTTCATGGGACTCCAATACCCTGAATTACTTGAAGAAGCGCTTCAAAACGGACTTGCGCTCCACCGCGGGCTTTTGCTGACCGTCGAGATCGCGTTTCTCGGCCGCTTCGGAGGATGATGCCTCGCCTTTAGCCTCGGGGGTCTCCTCGACCTCGGCAAAACGCCCCTCTCCGAGATACCGGAAGACCGGACCCTGGGGTGTGAGAGCCATATTGTCTCCCGAGGCCAGCGGACTCTGCATGCCAATGGGCTCCCCGTTGATCCGAACCAGGCTGCGCCCCGTCAAATCCTTAACCCAGTATTGCTCTGCCACCGAGAATATCTGGGCGTGCATGTCGAGAAGTGCCGGGTGATTCATGGCAAACTGGCAGTTGGGGTGCTTCCCGATGGTCACGGGAAGCTGCTTGTACGATCGCAGCGTCGGCCCGTACTGGAGCACCAAAGGCATCACGGTGGTCTCCACGGACACCGGTGCCTGCGAGACGGGACGGGGCTCGGGCTTCGGGGGCGGAGGGGCGGGAGCTTCACGAGATTCCCGAATTTCACGGCGCTTCGGCTGCTCCACGGGGGGAGTGACAGGAGCAGGCTCCGCGGCAACGGCCGCCGGTGCTCGGTCCGATACCTCGGCAACGTCCTCGGTGATCTGCGTGAGGAAGCTCACTTTGGGGCCGCCTTCCGCGAAGGTGAGCACATCGCCACTCTTAAGGTAACCTTCCGTAATCCGTTTGCCGTTCACGTAGGTGCCATTGTGGCTCATGTCTTTGATTTTGTAACGATTCCCATCGCGCACGATTTCTGCATGCTTTCGGGAGAGGATCACGAGATCCGCCGGGAATCGCACCTGGCACGAAGCCTGTCTGCCGATTCCGATCACTTCGTCCGTGAATTCCTGGATCTGGCCCTTCATGGGACCATGGAGATGAACGATCTGAACCACGATTACAGGAGCTCGCTTCATGCTATCTACCCAAGGAGATGAGTGCCCGCGTCCAATTACGAGACGCTTCAGGGAAAAATGGGATAAACTCGGCCTTGCCGCCGAAGGTATTGCGCGAATGGCTAAACGATTTTATTATAGCCACTCTCAAGGAATGCCTGCAAACACTGTTTTCGAGCGGCCCACTGAAAGCGGAGCTTCTCCAGACGAAGGGGACTCCGCCCTCTGGCCGATGGATCAGTCCTTCCCCTTTCGGGATGACCACATGTACCGAGTTGTATCGTTTGGCAAGACAGACACAGGGTTACGACGATCGAACAACGAAGATGCCTTCTATGTGGATCAGCAGCTCGGCGTGTGCGCCTTGGCGGACGGCATGGGCGGAGCCGCCGCGGGGGAGTTGGCGAGTCAGCTTTTCGCGGATACCGCCCGCGAAGTTTTTTCCGTCCACACGGCGGATTCGGAGGAGCAGCAACTGGATCTTCTGCAGCGCACCTACGAGATGGCGAACGAGCGCATTCTCGATCACGTGAGGGAGAACCCCGGACATGCCGGCATGGGGTGCACGGCGGAGCTGGTCCGGTTCTACGATCAGAAGTTCGTGCTCGGACACGTGGGGGACAGTCGAACCTATCTTTTTCGCAACGGAGAGTTCAAACAGCTGACGCGTGATCATTCCCTGGTTCAGGACCAGTTGGATCTGGGGCTGATCACCGCGGAAGAAGCCAGGAAGCACCGCCTGCGCAATGTGATTTTACGGGCAGTTGGAACGAAAGAAGCCCTGGCGGTCGACTTTGTACGAGGACGGCTCTTGCCTGGCGATATCTTTCTCCTTTGCTCTGACGGGCTGACGGACATGCTTGAGGACGACGCGATCCGTGAGGTCCTCGGGATCGCCTTGACCATCGGGCAGAAAGTGGACCAGCTGATCGAAATGGCCAAGTCTGCCGGGGGCAGCGACAACATCACCGTCATTCTCAGCAAGGTCATCCAGCGACAATGAAACCCAACCGATGGTGCTTCACGCTCTTGCTCCTCGTGATTGTCTGTGGGGCACTCCATGCGGAAGGGTTTCGTCCCCAGCGCCTCGTTCCTCTTCCATTGGCGGAATGCCAGCGTCTGCTGGACCGTCGCTTTCGTGACTCAGGGTATGAAGTCGCGGATTATCCTTTGGAATCGAGCCAGGTTCGCCTGATTGCCATTCGGGGAGCGGAGCGGTGGCAGATCACCTTTCGGCCCCATTCGGTCTTCGCGACGGAAATTGACGCACAGTGTCTGCGGAACGGCATCAGCGATGAAGGTCGACTGGCCGAGCTGTGGAGCTTCCTTGATCGACGGGCCGCTGAGCCTTTGGCCACGGCGCACGAGCAGACGGCCCTGGTCCCCGGCAGCGTCGCGTCTGTGGCTCGATCCGTGGTCTGCATCGACGCGCATCGGGACGGGCGGTCCGTTCAGCTGTCCGGTTTTTTTATCGACCCCGACGGTCGAATCCTCACCACCGCCCACGATCTGAAACCCTCGCAGTCCGTCACCGTGAGACTTGCGGGGGGTGAGACGATTTCGGGCCAAGTGATTCGAATTGCACCCCAGATGGACCTGGCCCTGATCCGCACGGGCAGAAGAGCCCCCGACTTTATTGGCCCGGCCAGGGGCCGGTTGCGCATCGCGCAGGGTGAGCCGGTGTGCACCATTGGCTGCCCCCAGAATTCACCGGGCACGTTTCACGAAGGCGTGGTAACGGGCCCGCCGAGGATCGCGGATGACCAGCCGTTGTGGCAGGTCCACTTGAGAACGCTCCCCGGCAGCAGCGGGAGCCCGGCATTCGATGCAGATGGCACCCTTATCGGACTGATCAAAGGGAGATATCGTGGCACGGAGACGGTCGGATTTCTCATTCCCATTTCTACCGTGATTGAATTCTTGAAGAAATAGGCGCTCATGCAATACGGAAGATACCGCATCGTCAAGGAGCTGGGTAAGGGCTCCATGGGAGTGGTGTACCAGGCCCACGACCCACAGATCGACCGGTCGGTTGCGTTGAAGGTCCTGCGCCCCGACCGCGTCACCTCGGAAACGTTTCGCCACCGATTTCTCAAGGAAGCGCGGGCGGTTGGTCGCTTGTCACACCCGAACATCGTGGTGGTCTACGATATCGGGGAAGATCATGGAACCGTCTATATTTCCATGGAATTTCTCGAGGGTAAGCCGCTGAGCGATCTTGTTCAGCAGGAGCGGTTCGCCGAAGCCGAGGCCGTCGAAGTCGGCATTCAGGTGGCCGATGCTCTGGATTACGCCCACCGCAAAGGCATTGTCCACCGAGATATCAAGCCGAGCAACATCATCATTCAACCCGACGGGCAGGTCAAGATCACCGATTTTGGCATTGCGCATATCGACGACCCGGAAGCGACACAGCAAACCCAGGCAGGTGAAATCCTCGGAACACCGGCTTATATGTCGCCGGAGCAGGTACTCGGGCAGCAGGTCGATGGCCGGTCGGATCTCTTTTCGCTCGGCGTCATCCTTTATGAGCTCAGCGTGGGCCATCGTCCCTTTCGTGGCGAAACCCTCGCCACCATTTTCCGAGCGATCACAAACGAAAATCCCGCGGAGCCGGCTCGAGAGAATCCTTTGGTCAGTGCGACCTTGTCCCAGACGATCATGAAGTGTCTGGAGAAGACGCCTGATGGTCGATACCCCTCCGGAAAGGAGCTGACGGAAGCGCTTAAGAGCTGCCGTCAGGGTCTGGGGGGAGACCGGGACGCGGCCCCGACCCAGCCTGAGCGTCCCAAGCCAGGAACATCCCCATTGGTCTGGGTCGCCTGCACGCTCTTGCTCCTCGTCGGCGGCACCGCTGGGTATTACGTGGTCAAACAGTCCATTCAGTCCCAATCTGGACAGGCTGTACGCACCAAGGACTCCCCCACGACCGATTCAGCTGGCGACAAGCCATCATCGTCCGGTCTGTCCCAATCGGGCGATGTCTCTCAATCCGCCAATGGCAAGACACCTTCGTCCGGCACATTCAGGTCCGCAACGACCGACGACCTGAGAGGACCGCTTGGCATCCTCCGGCTGGAGAGCAAGCCCTCCGGTGCGCAAGTCCTTGTGGACGGCAACGTCAAGGGCCTAACACCCATCGAGATCAAGCTCCCCCCTGGCTCCCATGAGGTGAGGTTGAGTATGGAAAATCATGGCGACTGGGAAGCTCAAGTTCGGATCACCGAGAACAAGCTCACGTCCATTCCCGTCGAGCTCGTCCGAGTGCCGTAAGGTCGGGCGCCGGTCGTCTCGTAGCCTTCGATTGCTCACACAACCCGAAAGGAGGGCACAATGACAAGGATTCGCAGATTCCATGTTGTCGCGGGGCTGTTTATGGTGTTCCTGGCCGCCTCGGCGTCACCATGGGCACACGCCAGGCCGAGCAGTGGTCAGGCCGCTCCAGGCTTTGCGCTGAAAGACCTCAGGGGGCAGACCCGTGACCTTGCCTCTCTCAAAACCTCTCCGATGACGGTTCTCTACTTTTTCGACGCGGAATCCAAGCCCAGCCAGGAAGGTCTCCTGAGCCTGGCTCAGGTGGCGGGTCGCTTCAGAGATTCTGGACTCACGATTTGGGCGGTGACGATTTCTTCAAAGGACAAAGCGGAGGAGTTCGCCAAGGTCTCGGGACATTCCGTGCCGGTTCTTCTCGATAATGGCAACGTGAGCAGTCTCTACGATGCCCAGGCCGTCCTCCCGACGGTATGCATCATCGGACCGGATCTCAAGGTGCTGGATTTCGTCCAGGGGGGAGGAAAGTCTACGGAGATCATTCTGGTCCGCGTGGCGGAAAGAGAGCTCCAGCGCAAGGAAACACGCATTGCCATGGCCATCGGCGAAGAGGTGGCAAAGAAGGATCCCGAGAACCTTGATGCCAAGACCGTTGAAGGCCATGCCGCCCTTCGGACGGGTTTGGTGGACAAGGCCATGCAAATCTTCCAGGATTTGACCAAGCGAGGCGGTCAGGGGGAAGTCCTGGGCAAAGAGGGCCTGGCGGCCGCTTACGCTCGAAAGGGAGACGGCGACAAGGCGATGAAGCTGGCCTCCGAGGTCGAGCAGAAAGCACCGGATAGAAAATACCCCAACGTGATCAAGGGCGACGTTCTGGCCGCTCAGAACAAAACCGGCGAAGCCCAGACCGAATACGAGAAAGCCGTGAGCAAGAAAGAGGCGGCGCCATACCAGCAGGCCAAGGCGCAGAACCAGTTGGGACGGCTTTACGCCAGGAACGGCGACAATGAAGCCGCGCGCAAGCTGTTTGATGAAGCTGTCGCCATCGACCCGTTCTACATCGAGGGGACGACCAATAAGGGCCTCACCTACGAGCGTCAAGGCAAGTGGGACAAGGCGCTCGAAAGTTATCGTCAGACGCTCTCCCTCGAGAAGTCGGATGTCTACGCGATCGCCCTTGCACGAAACGCTCAGCAGATGGTGGACGCGCAAAAGGACGCGAAGCAGAAGGAGCGGATCGACAAACTCGTGAAGGAGCTGGCCGAGCGCTATCGGTCTCAGAAGGGAGCTGGCGTCAAGGAAGGGGACTCGTGGACTTCGCGCCCCATGGTGCTCACATTTCTCGATATGGAAGAAAAAGGCGGCCTCCCGGAACGGGACGGACTGGCGTCGGTTCTTGCCCTTCAACTGTCGGATCTGCTCAATGGCTCCAATCGAGTCAAGGTGGTTGAGCGCGTCATGCTGGAGCGTCTGATTGATGAGCTCAACCTCGGCTCGTCTCAGCTTGCAGACCAGGCAACCGCTCTGAAGCTGGGGCGGGTTCTTGCGGCAAAGCTCATCGGCACGGGCTCCCTCATTCACATGCCCGGCAGCACCCTTCTCAGCATGCGACTGATCGACACGGAAACCACGACCGTGCCCCTGGTGGTGAACCGTGACGTGGGCTCTCAGGGCTCGCTCGAGCCGGACCTGAGCCAGCTGTATCACGAGATCCTGAAGACGATTGTCGCCAAATATCCGCTCCGCGGCTACGTTGCCAAAATTCAGGGCGATCGAATCGTCCTGAACATCGGCGCCAAGCAAGGCGTGGTGCTCGGGACCAAGTTCGACGTGCTTCAGGAAGGTGAAGCCGTGGAATACAAAGGGAAGAAGCTCCAGTCATCCGCCAAGTCCGTCGGCGGGCTCGAAGTGGTCCAGGTCGAGCCGGACCTCTGTTACACGACGGCTCTGACCAAAGACCGACCGGTGAAGGTGGACGACAAGGTCCAGGAAAAGTTGCAGACCCCGTAAGGAGGAGCCGACGATGATTCGAAAACGCATGGCTTTCAA
This sequence comes from uncultured Syntrophobacteraceae bacterium, assembly GCA_937889795.1. Taxonomy (GTDB): domain Bacteria; phylum Desulfobacterota; class Syntrophobacteria; order Syntrophobacterales; family Syntrophobacteraceae; genus CALBZH01. Next base: position 7,204 of record CALBZH010000632.1, read on the forward strand.
GTTGGCTGCAGCGTGCGCTCTCCTCTTGAGCTTTTCCTGCGCTGCACCGGAGAAGCCTTCCACGGGCGTTGCTCAACGGGAGACCGTCCCCGCGCCCCCGCAGCCGCCGCCCCCCACGGTTGCACAACCGGAGATCCCCCTTACGCCGCCGGAGGAGCCGACAACCGGCGTGACGCAGCCGGAGCGGGTCCCCACGGCCATGAAAAAGCCCCCAACGCCTCTGCCTCCGAAGGAGGTTCCGCCACCCGAGAAAGTCCCGCCAAAGCCGCCCAGGCTGTCGACCGTCGCCGTCTGGGATTTCGACTCTTTGAGCGTCGGGGCCTCCAGCACTCCCGAGCTCGGTGAGGTGCTGGCCTCCCGCGTGACAGATGCCCTCTCCAGAAAAGGCAAGGTCACGGTTGTCGAACGGCAGCGCCTCCTTCTGGCTCTCGAAGAGTTGAACGTGGGATCCAGCGCCCTCGTCGACGAGTCTACGCGCCTCAGACTGGGCAAGATGGTCGGTGCCAAGATGATGATCTTCGGAGGCTATCTGGTCAGCGGAGACAAGATGCGTCTCGACGTTCGGTTGGTGAATGTGGAAACAGGTGCTCTCATCAAAGCCACAGAGCGTACGGTTCCGGCCGCAAACATCCCCCAGTGGCTTGAGGCCGCCGAGAGCGCGGCCAATGAGCTCCTGTGAGGCCCCGGGCTCCCCATGAGACAGGGGGAAGTCGATGAGTAAATGTGTGGCAGTAGAGCCCACCGTGCTGAGCTCCCGATTCCGAGAAGCGTTGTGGCTCGCAGCCTTCCTCCACGCGGACCAGTGGCGTAAAGGGACCGACATCCCATATGTCGCCCACTTGCTGGCCGTGTCCTCGCTGGTTCTTGAGCATGGGGGAAGCGAGGACGCGGCGATTGCGGGGTTGCTGCACGATTCCGTCGAAGACCAGGGCGGAAGAACCGTCCTCGAGCAGATCGCGAGTCGGTTTGGTCCTTCGGTGGCTGCCATTGTCGAGGCGTGCTCCGATTCCACCGAAACCCCCAAGCCGCCTTGGAGAGCGCGCAAAGAGCGCTATATCGCTCATCTGGCCGGTGTCACAAGGGAGACGCTCCTGGTTTCCCTGGCCGACAAGCTGCACAATGCCCGATCCATCCTCTCGGATTACCAGCAGATCGGCGAAAGGCTCTGGGAGCGATTCCAGGGAGGCAAAGACGGCACGTTGTGGTATTACAACGCTTTGGTCGCCGCGTTCGAGGAACGTGCCGAGCACGTGAGGCTCGTTGAGGAATTGAGGCGGGTGGTGACGGAGCTGCGAAAACTGGCGGAGGTCTAAGGCATGGGGCAACAAAAACGTGTCCCCAGCCGCCATAAGGTCGTTTTGGAAGCGCCGGCTTCCTCGGCGGCGCCCTGAAGGGATGGATCAGGC
>CALBZH010000633.1 GCA_937889795.1 uncultured Syntrophobacteraceae bacterium
CGGCCACGCAACACGATCGGCGTGAGCATGGCTGCAACGGGAAAATCGAGCCCGTCAGCTTTTCGGTGAATCCATTCAAAATGGTGATGTCCGGTTTGTCGGGCCGCGGCCATCACTTCTTCGGCTTTGTCGCCGGAGGCACACTCACCGGGTTGACTCTTGGGAGAAAGGTCCCAGAGATTGCTCTGGATCATTTTCGCTTTCGGATATCCGAACAACTCTAAGGCGGCGGCATTGCAGTCGATGATCCGCTCTCGATCGAAGAGGAAGATGGCATCGGCTGAATCCTCGAAAAGCCGACGAAAGGTTTCTTCGCTCTCGCGCACCTCTTCGAAGAGCTCGAAATTCTTAAGTCTCGATTCAATGGCAGCGGATATGGAGTTGTTGTGCGTGAGGGAGTAGCGTAGCATGGTCATCAGATAGACGAGAATCAAGAGACCTAAAGTGGCTCCGAATTCAGTCCCTTCCATGAAACATCGAATGCAGTAGCAGAGTAAGGCCGGCCCGGCCCAGGCAACAGGACCCAGGCGGATGGACGAATGGGATACCGTTGTAGCCGCAGAAAGGCTTGCGATGACTAGGACAAGAAGGCATATGAGCTCGGGATTGCCCTGCGGGAAGATGATGATCGCAGAGAGCCCCCAAACAGTCCCAGAGAGGAAGGCGAGAATCAGGTAGGCATTTCTCCAGTATTTCCCCGAGAATTCGGTGTTCTGAACCTTGCGAAATCCGATTTGGAGGGAGATTCTGGAAACAACGATCACGAAGATGAGCGAAATCCAGAGAAGAATGTCCGTATGGGGAATGACATGGCGCATCACGCCACAGAGGACCATGGCGACGATGAAAGCGGCGATCTGCATCGACGCGAGATGTTCCATGGCGATGCGGACCTGTTCCTTAAGAACTCCGTCTTGGAATTTCTCTTCCGGCATGGTTTATCCCAATTGTCGTTGGAGGCAAAAGCAAGATCCCTGCAGTGTCGGGGAGCGCCAGAGGAGTAAACGCCCCGGATGCTCCCTGGTTCAGAGGCATGTTTGCAACAGCAGCGCCAAATCAATTGATTATTGATGGGAAATTAGGACGAGAGGATCGGTACGTGGTCGCGTGAACTCTCGAATTAGACCTCTCCGGTGGCGATCTATTCGTTCATATTTGTAAGAGCCTCGGATAGCTTCTCCTGCGCGAGACAAAATGCCGATGACGCACTACTGATCCTTTTCAACCTTTCTTGCCACAGGCAACTATCTGGCAAGATCGAAGCCTTTGTCGACAGCAATAGAGAGGGCGGGGGGGGGCTCCTTTGACGGACAAGGCTTTACAGACTCCACAGATGCTTTGGCCTAGTTGCTAAAACAATCGTAACCGCTGCAGTCGTCCCTGTGCCTCATTTTTGCCCTTGTCAGTTCAGGTATAACTCTTCGGGCTTGGATGCATTGCCGAAGCTCCGAAACAGGGCTCAAACTTTCGCCGCATTGTCTTCCATGAAGATTTCGAGCTCCGCGAGAACAATTTCTTTGACCCCCATGGCATGCGCTTCCGGAAGGCTGGAGAGAATCAGCGAGGGGTCTTTACGCATGCCCAGACCCAACTTGTGGCATGCCTGGTTCGCGATGCGCATGGCGAGAACGAGGATGTCGAATGGATCAAAATCCTCCCGGTGATGATCCCGGATGGCGCGAGAGTAGCCCTCGGGAAAATTCCAGCGCTCTGCGAACGCGAACCCTTGTTCAACATGCAGGTTATCAAGAAGCTCAAGGGCAAACGCATCTGGTAGCGGAGCGGATTTCGAGGCGAGGATGTGCTCGACAACCTTGAGCAGAACAAGCTTCCCGACGTCATGGAGCAGGCCGGCCAAGAATCCTTCCTGCGCCAAATCCCCGTAGCCGGTCTTCTCGAGGAGATACTTGGTTCCCATCGCGCATGCCGCTGCATGCTCCCAGAGCGAGTGTAGATAGGTGTTGAGCAGCTTGTTGCCGGACCGGTATAGATTCTTCTGTCCCATCATGACGACGCAATTGAGGATCTGCTTTGCGCCGAGGCGCATCACGGCATCCTGGATGGAGCCGATCTTGCGGAATCCCGAGAAGAAAGCCGAGTTGGCAAGCTTCAATACCTCGCTTGCCAACGCCTGGTCCATGCATATCAGATCGGACACTTGCTTGAGAGAGAAGTCCTTGCGGTCGATGAGCCTTTGGATCTGCATTGCCGTCTCCGGAAAGACGGGAAGCTGAAGTCCCTCCGAGCTGCATTGCTCCTTTATGATCTCCAAGAGAGATTCTGCCATGATGTCACACCCCCAACAATCGGCTGAGTTCGTTCGGTGATCGCGGCTTGCTCACACGGGGAAGGTGGCGTAAGACCTCCTGCAACGAAGTTTGGCCGTGGAAGGCTTTGATGATGCCATCTTCCAGAAGCGTTACCAGCCCCGACGTTTCTACACTGACCCGCCGAATTTCGTAAGAGGTCTTCTTTCCAAGGATGGCGTCCTTTACCATTTCGTTGAGGACCAACAACTCGAAGACGCCCACTCGTCCTCTGTAACCGGTATGATGACACGCCGCACACCCCCGCCCGAGCCTGAAGTTGGCCCCCCGTACGTCATTGGCCGTGTACCCCAGTCGATGCAGTTCAGTCGGGCTTGGCACGTGGGGCTCGCCGCATTGACGGCAGACCTTCCGGAGCAGTCGCTGGGCCACCACGCAGACGACGGTCGATGAGATCAGAAATGCTTCGATATTCATGTTGAGCAGGCGAATGAGCCCCCCGATGCTGTCCTCCGTATGGAAGGTCGTCATGACCTTGTGGCCGGTCAGCGAGGCCTGGATGCAAGTTTCAGCAGAAAACTGGTCGCGGACCTCGCCCACCACGATCACATCCGGGTCCTGTCGCACGATGTGCCTCAAGCTTTCTTCAAACGTGAGGTTGATCTTGGGATCCACGGAACACTGGGCGATGCCGTCGAGGACATATTCCACCGGGTCTTCGACTGTTACGATGTTGGTATCCGGCTTATCCAGATAGTTCAGACAACTGTACAGGGTGGTGGTCTTCCCTGATCCGGTCGGACCCGTGATCAAGATGACGCCGGTCGGGATGTCGAGTGCGTCGTAAGAGAACCGATCAAGCATTTTGGGCTGCATGCCAATTTCGTTCAGGCGCAGGAAAAGGCCCTTGTGGTTGAGCAGCCTCAAGACAATTTTCTCGCCCCAGATGGTCACATAGAATGAGACCCGCATATCGATCGTTTCGCCGCTATTCGGGTTCTCAAAGAGAATCCTTCCCCCCTGGTGCCTTCGTTTCTCGGCGATATCAGCCTTGGCCATGATCTTGAGGCGATTGGTGATCGAGGGAGCCAGATCCAGACTGTAATCATGGAGTGGGATCATGACCCCATCGACTCGCAGGCGAACGCGCAGTTTGCCGCTCA
>CALBZH010000634.1 GCA_937889795.1 uncultured Syntrophobacteraceae bacterium
CTGCATGCCGCTCAGTTTGGCGAGACGGATACGCGCCGCGGTTACGGCAGGGATCGTGCCGTTTCCAGGCATCCCGATCCCAAGCGCTTCCGTGAGGCAATTCATGGAATTGGCCGTGAACATCCCGGCGCAGGATCCACAGCCGGGGCAGGCATGGTCTTCAAGCTCGCCAAGCTCCTCCTCGCTCATTTGCCCGGTCTTGCAGGCCCCAACGCCCTCGAAGACGGAAATGAGGTCCACCTGATTCTTGCCGACGCGACCGGCCAGCATCGGGCCGCCGCTGATCACGATGGAGGGTATGTTCAGGCGCATGGCTGCCATGAGCATTCCGGGAATGATCTTGTCACAATTAGGGACGAGCACCAGTCCATCGAATGGATGAGCCATGGCCATGATTTCAACGGAGTCTGCGATGAGCTCCCGGCTTGCCAGGGAATAGCGCATGCCGCCGTGGTTCATGGCGATCCCGTCGCAGACGCCGATGGTGCTGAATTCGATAGGGGTGCCGCCGGCGTGGCGGATACCGGCCTTGACCGCTTCGGTGATCCGGTCGAGGTGGATGTGCCCGGGAATGATCTCATTGGCGGAGTTGGCAACACCGATCAAGGGACGATCAAGCTCGGCCTGGGTATATCCCATGGCTTTGAATAGTGAACGATGAGGTGCCTTCTCTATCCCCTTCTTCATGGCATCGCTGCGCATACATGCTCTCCACAAGGTTCATACCGGTTGGGGTGTATGGGTGACAAATGGGTGTGGCTCGGATTCCATTTGATAAATCGGTCCATTCTCAATAGCATTGATGCAGGGAAAAGTGAAGATTTCTCACAGGCGGCCGGTCATGAAAAGAATAGACAGTTGAAAAGGCAGGTTTTATAATTCCGTTACTTTTATAGACTTTGTAATGCTTTGATACAGGAGACGCTCAAGTATGGACCTCGAATCTCAGAAAGCGCTTTACCCCATCGGCATCGTGGCGGAGCTGCTGGACATTCACCCGAGGACGCTACGTATCTACGAGCAGGAAGGCCTCATCAAACCTGCCCGACGAGGCGGAAAGCGGTTTTATTCGAACAATGATCTGCAGTGGCTCAAATGCCTGCGAAAGCTCCTTACGGACGAAGGTCTGAACATTGCCGGCATCAAGAAGCTCCTCACCATCGCGCCCTGCTGGAAAATCCGCAACTGCGGGGAAGAAGTGCGCAAAGAATGTCCGGCCATTCTGAACTTTCCCATTCCTTGTTGGGACCTCATGCCTCGTGTCTGCAAGGAAAACGACCGCTCTTGCCCTGAATGCGAAGTCTATCTGAAGAAGACAAATCATATCATGGCGGCGACCGACCAGCTGGACTCAGACGCGAAGGCGGACGCTTCCTGACGCGCCATGGCCTCATCCCCAGCGATACTGTTTGGACCTGTTCCTTCCCGCCGTCTTGGTCGGTCTTTGGGAATCGATGTCATTCCCCCTAAAACCTGCACCTATGATTGTGTCTATTGTGAATCAGGGAGAACAACCACACTCACGATCCTGAGGCGGGAGCTTGTCGATGACGACGTCGTTCTCGGCGAGCTTGGACTTTTTTTGGGTCAGCATTCGGGAAAGGCCGACGTACTGACGTTCTCGAGCGCAGGCGAGCCGACCCTTCACTTGGGGCTCGGTCGGTTGATCCGACGCATCAAGCAAGCATGGCCGTCTTTGCCTTTGGTCGTGCTGACGAACGGCTCCTTGCTTTGGGACCCCGAGGTGAGGCGGGATCTTCTCGAGGCGGATCGTGTTGTCCCGTCCTTGGACGCAGCCACCCTCAATACATTTCGGAAGGTCGACCGGCCCCATCCAAGCCTGGCGCTTGATGTCATCCTGGAGGGGATGTACGCTTTCCGACGCGACTATCGTGGCGAGCTTCACCTGGAAATCCTTCTCGTGCGTGGCATGAACGACAGTCCGGAAGAGCTGAGAGCGTTGCGAGGGGAGGTGGATCGAATCAAGCCGGATCGTGTTGAGCTCAATACGGTGGTTCGTCCTCCAGCCTGCGAAGGGGTTCTCGGATTGACAGAACCTGAGATGACCGCTGCTGCGGCTCATTTTTCGCCTGAAGTTACCCGCATCATTGGAGGGTTCGAGCCCACAGCCCGTTCCGGCGACGATTCCGGGCCACTGGAGAGCCGGGTCCTCCACCTGGTGGCCCGACGACCCTGCAGCGCCGAAGAAATGGCGGATTCACTGGGGGTATCGAGCGACGTCCTGGAGGAGATCTTGTCGAGGCTGACGCGCGCGGAGAAGATCAAACGGCACCGTTATGGGGATCGGACCTTCTTCTGTCTTTCATCCAGGGATACGGACTGAGCGCGTTGGGGTTTGCGCCAGCATGAGCGCGAGAACGTCATCCCGGTGACGATCGGGATCCAGAAGCATTTTCAAGAGAGCCTGGGTATCGGCCTTCGCCGGGATGACGACGCGGATATGGGGAATCTGTTTCATGGCTGTGAGGAGCCCTCTTCCTTTCCTGGGAGGGAGACTCCGCGGACCTGCTCCTCCGGTCAGTGGGCTCTGATTCCGTCCGGTGTGGGTTTTTCCTTCTCGAACATGACCGGCTGCTGACTCTCGGGCTCCGATGGCATGAGAAGCTGGTCGGTGTTTTCCACCGCCAGTGCTTTGCGCAGCACGTCGTCCATGTGCTCGACAAGCTCGATTTCGATCTCCTGAAGGATTTTGGCCGGGATATCCTTCAGGTCCTTCGCGTTGTCTTTAGGGATGAGCACGGTCTTGATTAGGGCGCGATGGGCTGCGAGAATCTTTTCCTTGAGACCGCCGATCGGCAGAACGCGGCCCCTCAACGTGATTTCCCCCGTCATGGCCACGTCGCTTCGCGTCGGAATCTTGGTCAGTGCGGAAACCATCGACGTTGCCATGGTAATGCCGGCCGAAGGCCCGTCTTTGGGAATAGCTCCTTCGGGAACGTGAACGTGAATGTCCAGGTTCTGGTAAAAGTCCGCGTCGATGCCGAGCTGCGTGGATCGGGAGCGAACATAGCTCAATGCGGCTTGTGCCGATTCCTGCATCACTTCGCCCAGCTTTCCCGTGATCGTGATCTTTCCCTTGCCGGGCATGGTGACCGTTTCAATCCCGAGGATATCGCCGCCGAATTCTGTCCATGCGAGCCCGACAGCGAGACCGATCTCGTCCTTCTCCTCGGCACGCCCGTAGCGAAACTTGGGAATTCCCAGGTACTCCTGAATAAGGTCTTCCGTGAGCTCGATTCGGGTCTCGGGACCATTGCGGACCACTTCCTTGGCGACTTTCCTGCAGACGGACGCGATCTCCCTCTCGAGGTTGCGGACGCCCGCTTCCTTCGTGTAATGTCGAGTGATGTAAAGCAATATGTCATCGGAAAAGACGGCGTTCTCGGGGCTCAGCCCATTGGCCTTGCTCTGCTTGGCGACCAGAAAGTCCCTGGCGATGCTCAACTTTTCGATCTCCGTATAGCCCGCGAGCTGGATCACTTCCATACGGTCCCGCAGGGGAGCGGGGATCGAGTGAAGATTGTTTGCCGTCGTGATGAAAAAGACCTCCGATAGGTCGTAATCCAGATCCAAGTAATGATCATTGAAGGCGTTGTTCTGCTCGGGATCCAGTACTTCGAGGAGGGCCGCCGAGGGGTCGCCCCGAAAATCCATGCTCATCTTATCGATTTCATCCAAGCAGAAAACCGGGTTGTTGGTCTTCGCTTTCTTCAGGCTCTGGATGATCTTTCCGGGCAGAGCCCCGATATAGGTCCGGCGATGCCCACGAATTTCAGCCTCATCGCGGACGCCGCCCAAGGACAGACGGATGAAGTTTCGGTGCATGGACCTGGCAATGGAGCGTGCGAGTGATGTCTTGCCAACGCCGGGCGGTCCCACAAAGCACAGAATTGGGCCTTTAATCTTTTTTACCAGGGCTTGAACGGCCAAGTACTCGAGGATGCGCTGTTTAGGTTTTTCCAAACCGAAGTGGTCTTCGTCCAGGATCCGGCTTGCTTCGTCGATGTCAAGCTTGTCTTTGGTCTTGTCAAACCACGGAAGGGAGAGGATCCAGTCGATGTAATTGCGGACTACCGTTGCTTCAGCGCTCATGGGAGACATGAATTTGAGCTTTTTGAGCTCGCTTCGCACCTTGGTGGCGGCTTCTTGGGACAGCTTCTTGCGCTTGATGCGCTTCTCGAGCTCTTCCAGCTCTGTCTTGAAGTCGTCCTTCTCACCCATTTCCTTCTGGATGGCGCGCATTTGCTCGTTGAGGTAATACTCTCGCTGCGTCTTTTCCATCTGCTTCTTGACGCGGCCCTTTATGCGCTCCTCGGTTTGGGTGATCTCGATTTCTGTCCGGATGTTTCCAAAAAGCTTCTCCAGCCGCTGAACGACGTTCAGGGTCTCGAGAAGCTTCTGCTTCACGTCAAGGGCAAAAGGCATGTAGGAAGCGACCGTATCTGCCAGGCGGGAGGGGTGGTTGATCCCCGCGACGGTATCCAGGACTTCCTGGGTGATCTTCTTGTTGTGCTTGGAATAGGCCTCGAACGCGGTACGGATGCTGCGGCGAAGGGCTTCGATCTCGACGGAATCGTCAGCCGTTTCCGTAACCGTCTCCAATTGAACCAGGAAATGATCCGGGTTGGGAAGAAAGCTGAGGATCTTGCAGCGGGTTTCCCCCTCGACCAACACCTTCACCGTGCCGTCCGGCAGACGGAGGATCTGAAGGATCGTGGCCAAAGTACCGATGCGGTAGATGTCCGATTCTCCGGGAGAATCCGTTTTTGCACGCTTCTGGGCCGCAAGGAAGATCTTCTTGTCGGTGCTCATGGCTTTTTCCAGCGCGCTCACCGACTTATCCCGACCGACGAAAAGCGGTACCACCATCGTCGGAAAGACCACGATGTCCCTGAGGGGAAGCAGGGGCATCGTGAAGGGGGTCATGTGGTTGTGCTGATCATCTTTGCTGCGCGTGAGTTTAAACATGAGTGACCTGCTCTCTTCTTCTCGGTATTGTATTGAATCAGGCTGATTCCTGGGTCTGGCTCCGATAAAGCAGCAGCGGCTCGCCTTTCTTGACAATCACATCTTCGTTGATGATGCATTCTTGAATTTCCGGGTGCGATGGCAGGTCGTACATGATGTCGAGCATGATGTTCTCCATGATCGACCGCAGTCCGCGCGCACCGGACTTGCGCCGAATGGCCTCCTTGGCGATGGATCGCAGGCTCCCTTCGGTGAAGCGCAGCCGAACGTCTTCCAGCTCAAAAAGCTTCTTGTACTGTTTGACCAGCGCATTCCTGGGCTCGGTCAAAATACTGACCAGCTCGTCTTCGGTGAGCTCACTCAGGGTTGCGATGACGGGGAGGCGTCCCACGAATTCCGGGATCATCCCGAACTTGATCAGGTCCTCGGGCTGAACCTGCCCGAGCACTTCACCGATATTCCGATCCTGCTTGCTCCGAATTTCGGCCCCGAATCCGAGACCTTTGACTCCCACTCTCGAATGGATGATGGTGTCGAGGTAATTGAAAGCCCCTCCGCAGATGAAAAGAATATTGGTTGTGTCAATTTTGATGAATTCCTGTTGGGGATGCTTCCTCCCTCCCTTGGGAGGGACATTGGCCACCGTGCCCTCGAGGATCTTCAGCAGGGCCTGCTGGACGCCCTCTCCCGAAACATCGCGCGTGATGGACGGGCTGTCGGACTTCTTGGCGATCTTGTCAATTTCGTCGATGTACACGATTCCACGCGACGCCTTGTCGATGTCGTAATCGGCGGCCTGGATCAGGCTTACCAGAATGTTCTCGACGTCTTCACCCACGTACCCGGCTTCCGTCAGCGTCGTGGCATCCGCGATGGTGAAAGGGACGTTCAGGATCTTGGCAAGCGTCTGGGCGAGTAACGTCTTGCCGGATCCCGTGGGGCCGATCATCAGGATGTTGCTTTTCTGGAGCTCGACGTCATTCTTGTCGAGCTTAAGCTCGATGCGTTTGTAGTGGTTGTGGACGGCAACGGAGAGGACTTTCTTCGCTCGTTCCTGTCCGATCACGTATTGGTCGAGGATGCTCTTGATCTCGACGGGCTTCGGGATCATCGTGGCCCTGGCTGCCTCTTCCCGCTCGTATTCTTCAGCGATGATGTCGTTGCACAGCTCCACGCATTCGTCGCAGATATAGACGGTTGGCCCGGCGATCAGCTTCTTCACTTCATCCTGCCCCTTGCCGCAGAAGGAGCATCTCAGTTCACCCGTTCTATCGTCCCGCTTTCTGGCCATTCAATCCCTCCTGCATATGGTGCGCATCGATCGGTCGAAACCTCGATGTCTTTGCGACCCTCGAGCTGTCACTCGCATCACTTTGGTCTCGTACAATCCCGAAAAGATTATAAACACGGCCCTCCGTTTTAGCTACTCATAATTGGACCTAGGGGCGTGGGCGCGGTACCGGTCTTGGTAACCTGAGACCCCGGAAAGGTCAATGGTTTTGAGGAAAATGGATGAAGCAACATTCGTGCTAAAAGGTGCAATGGTTCTTGGTTTTATACGGCGGTTGCACGTGCTGCACCGGAAATGGATGGGCTCATCGACCGGCTCGCACACTCGATATGGGCTCGGGAAGGCGCAGCAGGCAGGGGGTTCATAGGGAGCGTTGCGAGGCGGATGGACACGGGGGCGCGGCGACGACGGCAGGGCGAGCACCAGGACGGTTTGCCCAAGGAGCGGAGAAGCTGTTAAAAACGGTGCGACGAGGTCCCGAGTTCATCCGGTCTCTCCCCGGGGTAGTGAGAGACCGGATGAAGCTCAAATAGGGGGGACGGCCATCGATCACGCGGGCGAGGACAGCTTGGCGGCGCCGGCGATCCGGGTGCTGATGACTTCGTCAACGAGTCCGTAATTCTTCGCTTGTTCGCCCGACATGTAAAAGTCACGCTCCGTGTCTCGCTGGATCTGCTCGATGGGCTTGCCTGTGTGACACGTCACGATCTGGTTGAGCTCTTCCCTGAGGCGGAGGATTTCACGGGCTTGGATGTCCACATCCGTCGCCTGTCCCTGGAAACCGCCCATGGGCTGGTGGAGCATGATGCGAACGTGGGGCAGAGCGAACCGTTTTCCCTTCACGCCCGCTGCGAGCAGCACGGCCGCCATGCTGGCGGCTTGGCCCATGCAGAGGGTCGATACGTCGGGCTTGATGTACTGCATCGTGTCGTAGATCGCCAAACCGGCTGTCACGAGACCACCGGGGGAGTTGATGTAAAAATAGATATCCTTGTCTGGGTCTTCGGATTCCAGGAACAGCATTTGTGCGATGATGACGTTGGCCACCTCGTCGGTGACGGCCGTTCCCAGAAAAATGATCCGATCCCGCAGCAGTCTCGAATAAATGTCGAACGCTCGCTCTCCGCGACTGCTCTGCTCGATGACGATGGGAATAAGTGACATAGAAAGCTCCGTATCAGGCATTTATCTCTTCTGCCGGCGGCTGGTCGACAAAGACGGCCTTCGCTTCGATCAGGGCGTAGACCTTGTCCTGAATCTTGCTCTCTTTGGCCTGCTCCATGATGACGGAATCCGCATAGTCGCGCTTGACCGTCTCGGCGTCCATTCGGGCCATCCGGGCGATAGACTGATAGATTTCTTCAAGATCATCGTCCGACAGGGTTACGTCTTCCTGCTTGGCGATGGCATCCAGGATGAGGCGCAGACGAACATTCTTTTCGGCCTGCGGTCGATACTCGGCCTTGACTTCGGGCGTCAGAAACCGACTCCGGTCGATTTTGAGGCCTTGGCTCTGGAATTGGCTCAGAAACATCTCGACCATGCGCTCCACTTCGCGGTCGATGACTTTCGGGCTGAGCTCGAAGGTCGCGTCCTTGAGCAGCATTTCGCTCACCTGCTCGCGTACGTTCCGGGATGACGCGGCTTCGAGACGGGATTTGAGCTGAGCGGCAATCTCGGCCTTCAGGGCATCAAGGGTTTCAAATTGCTGCCCAACTTCCTGGGCGAGCTCGTCATTGAGCTCGGGAACAACTTTCTCCTTGATCTCACGAATCGTGCCCTCGAAACGAACGCGCTTGCCGGCAAAATCCTTTCGGGGTGCATCCTCGGCGAAATCGAGCGCCACACTGAACGATTCGCCGGCCGAACGGCCAAACAGCTGCTGATCGAATTCCGGGTGCAGGCTGTTTTGCCCGATCTCGACCATCTGGTCGGTGGATTCTTGTTCGGGATCGTCAGCGCCGTCCACGGTGCTCTTGAGATCCAGGAGGACAACGTCCCCCCTTTGAATCGGACGCTCCGGCTCGACAAGCTTCAACTGAGCGTGCTGCTGACGCAGCTTCTCCAGTTCGGCATTCTCCATTTCAGGGGTGACTTCTACCGACGGCCGCTTGATCTCGAGGCCGGTGTACGTCCCCAGCTCAAACGGGGGAGCGACATCCACGACAGCCGTATAGACCAGCGCGCCGTTCTCGTCGAATTTGCTGTCGTCCACCTCGCCCTCAATGAGAGGCTTGATGTCCGTTTCCTTCAGTGCCTGAGGAAAAGACTCTTCGATGAACTGGGCGGAAACCTCGTGCTCGACACTCTTGCCAAAATAGGACTTCAGAATGCTCTTGGGGACCTTGCCAGGCCGAAAGCCTTTGATCCGAGCCTTCTTGGAGAGCTCCCGATATCGTTTTTCGATTTCGGCCTGAACCCGCTGTGCGGGAATTTCAATCTGAAGCTTCTTCTGATTGGCACTGAGATCTTCAACGGAAACGTTTAATTCCACCTTGTTTGACCCTTTCTTCTGTGTAATGGTCCTGGTCACGAGAGGACGGCTCAGTGGTGCGAGAGGGGGGATTCGAACCCCCACGGTTGCCCGCTGGATCCTAAGTCCAGTGCGTCTGCCAGTTCCGCC
>CALBZH010000635.1 GCA_937889795.1 uncultured Syntrophobacteraceae bacterium
TGGCGGAGAGAGAGGGATTCGAACCCTCGGTACACCTTTTGGGCGTACACACGATTTCCAGTCGTGCTCCTTCAGCCAACTCGGACATCTCTCCGTGTAACTGCGCGTGCATGAATCAACGTCTACGACGTCGGGTGGCGGAGAGGGTGGGATTCGAACCCACGTGCCCTGCTCTTCACAGGACAAGTCGATTTCGAGTCGACCCCGTTACGGCCACTTCGGTACCTCTCCTCCGTTTCACTGTTCCACGGCATGTCGTCGCGCTCTGAAGAACCGGCGTAGCAGCTCGGCGCTTTCCGACGCCCGGATGCCTTGGACAGTCCGCATATAATGATTGAAAAGTGGGACGTTTGTCAAGTCCACAACACTGCCCGCCGCTCCGGACTTGGGATCGGCCGCCCCGAACACGAGCACGCTCACCCGGGAATGGAGCATGGCGCCGAGGCACATGCAACAGGGCTCGAGGGTGCTATAGAGGACGGTATTCGGCAATCTGTAGTTCCCACGAGCACGCGCCGCCTCGCGCAGCACCAGAAGCTCGGCATGCGCCGTCGGGTCGCATGCGGAAATGGGCCGGTTGTGGGCTCGAGCGAGAAGCTTGCCTTCAGCCGAAGCCAAAACCGCCCCCACGGGGACCTCGCCTTCGTCGAACGCCTTCTGGGCCTCCACGAGCGCGTGGTCCATGAACCACTCGTGATCCCACCCGAACCGGGATTCTTCGTCCATGCTGGCCACAGGCTGATCCTCCCTCCGCACTCCGGGGACACGTGCCCCTTCCAATGCAACCACACCGTTGCCATGGAGCCAACGTTCGCAATTGGAGCGGTCTTATATACAAACACCTCCGTTCAGGCAAGGCCCCAAACAAGAGCGTGCGCAATCCGAGGGAGTGCGCCATCCGCGATGGCTTCAGACCCGCTCCTCCGATAGCACAAACATTATATGAGGTTAGAGCTACTTTTCTTATTGATATTTGCTAGGAATGGCCTCATACTTCTTTCGTCACAATCAGAGACATTCAAGCCTCCCCCTTCTTGGCTTGGCGCCAACGACTTCTTATCTTCGTGGACGAGAAGCAATTGACGAATGCCGTTCAGCATCGAGCCGAGGATCGCACGGCAAGGGGAGCAGGCCATGCAGGATGACCCGAGGGAAGCGGAAGCGTGTTTTGTTTCGTTCGCCGGTCTCAGCCGAGTGTACGACCCCGGCTGCGGGAAGGATCCTTCCAGCAAGAAGCATCCTTGTCCTGATTGCCACTTTTGTCAGAACTGCAGCGACGCGCGGTGCAACGCGTGCCGCAGCGAGAGAAACCGGCATTGCCGGGGGCAGCATTGCCACAAGCTCAGTCTTCGCGAGCAGATTGCACTTTTTGAAAGTCTGAACCGTGGCGATAGGAGCCCGTCACTGCCTACGACGGACCCCGTCGCGTGATTGGCCGCCCATTAGCTGGAGAAGCAGACCCGAGCACCATGAAGGACAGAGATTTCGCCCTCCCACGTATGTTGTCGATTGCGCTCCTTGTCTTGACTTTCATGCCCCTGGGCCAGTCAGTGGTATTTTCCGAGGCAGTGACCGCTGATTCCCAGCAGGCTCGGGACGAGAATCGAGCGACTCCTGCACCCAAACGATCCAGCGAGCCCTCCTCCGTTTTTTGGCGCTCCTTCCTGTGGGAATCGATCCCTCCCGACTGGCTTTCTGATACAAGCCGCCAAGGCATCATGCAGGGTTACGAAGCAAGGGGCTGGCTGCCGCTTTTCATCACGGCCCGGTTTGAAGCGAATGAGGGAGCAAAGCAATTGCTGGGCGCACTCTCGGACCTTGATTCCCATGCGATCGATCCCACCCAGTTCAAGTTGGACTGGTTACGCAAGGAGATGGCTCGGCTCGAGGATTGTCGGCTCGCACTGGCTGATGTTGATGCGGATGTGCACGACACCGTCGCATCTCTGGGGGAGAGCGCCGATTTCGAGCGTTACAAGTCACAGGACCAGCAGATCCCGTTGCAGCGTTATGCCTCAAACGCACCGGAGGTGATGCTTCCGGATCCGAACCTGAGGAAGCAGAAAGAGCGACTGTATCGTGAAGCGTTCAAAGCGGCGAGCCAAGTCGATCTTTATTTGACCGACGCACTGGTCCGGTTTGCTCGAGAGATGGACGCCCATTCTGGAGAAAAACAGACCCAGGCGCTCCAAGGTGCTCTGAGTATCCGAGACCTCATCCGCGAGGTCATTCCGGACTCACCTCGTTACAAGACCTTAAAAGCCGCTTATGCCAGGTATCGCACTTTGGCCCAGCAGCATCCCCAAACCCATGGCATCAATCCTGCCTCACTCGAGTCGGGACAGTCTGGAGGAGCGGTACGTGACCTTCAGGCTCGACTCCAGCAAGAAGGCTTCCTTGACGGGAAGGTGACGGGCCACTTTGATTCAGCGACGCACGACGCCCTCCGCGCTTTCCAGAAGGCCCACGGAATCGAGCCTGACGGAAAGATCGGACAGCGTACGAAAGAGTGGCTCGGTATCCCCTACGCCAAGAAGGCACGCATGATTGGGGCCAGTCTCAAACAGGTTCGGCAAAGTGACACGCGGCAGTACACGACCTTCCTTCGAATCAACATTCCGCAGTTCACCCTCGAGTACGTCAGGGAGGGCAAGGTCCAGGCGAGTCACCGCGTCATCGTCGGAAAGGCATCGGGACGCAAAATCAAGATGAACGGACGGATGGTGGGCGAAAACGAGACTCCACCTCTTTCGAGCTCCGTTCAGCAGATTGTCGTGAATCCCCGTTGGTACATCAACGACCGCATTTGGCGGGAGCTAGCCGGCAATATCGAGGATGACCCGACGTTTTATGAGCGCCACGGCTTCGGCCGAGCAGGAGGCTACTACGCAGGCGGGGCTCCTCGCGTTTTCCAAGAGCCCGGGCCGTCCAACCCGCTCGGCCAGGTTAAGCTGGAATTCCCGAATGCCTATGCCGTCTACGTCCATGACACTCCGAAAAAGCATCTCTTCGCGCGCGCTCGGCGTGACTTTTCTCACGGTTGCGTCCGCCTTGAGAACGCTCGCTCCCTTGCGGAAATGATCCTTACTGATGACCAAAACCCTATGGCGTCCAAATTGAAAGGCCTATTCGACACGCGCCGAACCACGTATATCAAGCTCAACGAGCCCCTCCCCATCGTCATTGAATACGTTCCCGTGATCAGCGACGATAGCGGCTCGATTCTGTTTTGTGGCGACCCTTACGGCCAGCTCGATCAAGCGTCCCAGAAGAGCTCTTAAACACTCGATCCGGTTACTCCCTGCCTCTTCCGTGGCCTCGAGCGCCGGATCGTCTTTCCCCGGCCACAGTTCCGGCCTGCGCTTCACTCCTGGTTGCCGTCAAAGGACGGAACCGGTCGTGTTTTTTCGCACAAAACTCCCTCGTCTGGTCCAACCGCGCCCCACCTGCATCCGGCAGTCCCTATGCCGCCAATCCGGTCTGGCAATGTCCTCTTGCTCGCCTGCCCTGGGACCCTTCCCCCAGCACGGCTTCGCCTCTCGAGGACGCAGAACACTTCAATAGATCCAACCCTTTGTTATTTCAGCAACTCAGAGAAGAAACAGGCGCAAATATCGCCCCTTCTTAGAATTAACCCGTTGAATTACCATTACTATTTAGCAGAGTTAGAGCCTGGATAATCTCATCATATGTTTTATTATCCATCTCAGCCGCTTATAGTCTATTCAATTCTACTTCTTGGCTTTTTTCACGAAAATAGTTTGACAGGAAGCGCGCATTCCGCTAGTGAAGTAATCCTCATGAAGGAAATCTCAGAAAAAAGCCGGATCAAGGACGGCTATCTGTTCTTTAAAAATAGGAGGAGAGTAATGCGGCACTCTTTCCGCACGCCGACGCTATGTTTTTTAACAATCGTAACCCTGTCGGTATTCTCAACACCACCCTTGATCCCCCAAACAGCTTTAGCCCTCACTGCCTCTTTCGGCCAGCCCTATCACGGGTCCCTCAGCAACGGAGTCCCCTTTCCCCGTCAGTTCAACGGCTACATGCTTCGAGACGAAGACCACACGTACACGACCCCCGAAGTCGTCGGCGCCATGCTGGATGCCATTGATGCCGTTCAAAAACAGGCTCCTAACGGCTCACCCCTATACATCGGGGATTTTTCCCTACCCAATGGCGGCTCCATGGTGCATCACAGGTCGCATCAGAATGGAAGGGATGTTGACATTGGAATGTATGCGAAGGGCAACCGGACCCTCGACTCGTTCATGGCCATGAACGAAGAAAACCTGGATGTACCAAGGACTTGGTGCTTCATCGAAAATCTTCTCCGCTCCCAGCGGGTGCAATATATTTTTGTCGATCGTCGCATCCAGAATCTGCTCCAGGATTACGCGCTGGCTCATGGCATCGACGCTGGCTACGTGGACCGTCTGTTCGGAAATTCCCGTGGATCCATCATTCAGCATGTGCGAAACCATGTCGACCACATGCACGTGAGATTCTATACGCCTTGGTCCACTCTTGCCGCCCAAGTCGGCGGCCTCGACAGCCAGAAGCGCGGCGTCATTGAAATGGCACAGCAGGCTTACCTCCCCAAGAAGGTCTTTTATTATGCCAAGGGTTCGGAAAGCAACCTGGACAACTTGGCTCAGAGCTTCGGTGTCTCCCGCCGGGAGCTTTGTCGTTGGAACAACCTACACGGCAGCGAAGTGCCAACTCCCGGAAGCTGCATCGTCTTTTACAAACGGGGGTTCGAGATGGAGCCCGTTCATCTCGCGCAGACTCTGCAGCCCGATTCGGTTCCGGAAGCACCTGGGGCTCGATTCGCCTCCCTCCGCTCTCCAAGGAGCGTATCCGATGCGGCTGGGTCCGCGTCATCGCATTCTCTCCGCGAATCTCGAGGCCGAGATCGAGACCATCGCTCGGATAGCCCGGTTCTCTTCACATACAGCATTAAGCGTGGTGACACGATCGACAAGATCGCCAAGAGAAACGGCATCGACCCCAAGATGTTAGCAGACGCCAACCACATCAAGAAGGGGTCCAAGCTTCAAGTTGGCCAACAGATTAAGCTTGCCGGGTTAAAGATCCCTCCCGGAGCCCTTAGCTCGGACTCCTCCGAATCCCGGTCCAAACAGGGCAAGGATAGAGACCGCGAGCGGAGTCGCTCGCTCGCCATGATCTCCACCAAGGGATCCAAGGAGCGCGAAACCGTTTCATCCAGAGACTCCAAGGACACCAAGGGCAGAGCCAAGGATAAGGAAGAGAAGAAGAGCAGGAAAGGTTCGGACCGAAGCGAGCCCAGCAAGCAGGCCAAGGAATCGGCGAGGAGCACGAAGAGCGCCAAGCAGGAGAAGACCTCGCCGGCTGATGCCAAGTCCAAGGTAATCGTTGCATCCAAGTCGAGCGAGAAGTCGAAATCGTCGAAATCCGAGCCGACCTCAAAGCAGTCCTCCGCCTCATCCGGCTCCAGATCTGCTCAGTCGAAGGCTTCCGACACGCCCAAGAGCATCGAGCCCAAAAAGGCGCCTTCCGCCTCTGGCTCAAAGGGTAGTCCTTCATCCGGGGTGGCCAAAGACTCCAAGCCCGCCAAGAAAAAGGGCTCGTAACCCTATCTAGCAGCCGAGGTCCCCGAAAGGGGCCTCGGCCATCTCTCCCCTCCCAGGAAGTCTTCCGCAAGTTATTGTGCTTCGAGGCGACTCTGTCGTGGTGCCCGCTTGGGGCTAGTACAGAGCGGCATGAGCTCTGCACATCCACGAAAGCGATGCTGGATGCCAGCTTTCAGATGGCAGATGCAACGAGCGCGAAGCCGACGAGGTCTTATCCAGCATCCAGCATCCAGCATCCAGGCATCAGGCATCAGGCATCAGGCATCAGGCATCTCGACCCGAGGAGAGATACCTTCCGCCCCCTATACTAGAGCGGCTTTTTCTGGTTGGGGTCGTGAAAGGACATGATGGTCTGCCCCAGGAGTCCGAACGTAGCCACATCCGCCAGGAGCGATCCGAGGGTTTCGATGGTCTTTCTAAACGGTGTGTTGCGCACGGTTTCCCAGCGAGTATCGTCCGTCCGGTACTCCGGCGAAGTGATGTTGTAAATAATCGGAGGCTTGAGGTCCCTCCATTTTGAGGCATGGACCCTCATCCAGGCTTCCCCGGTTGGTAGAACGTCCGTCAGATATTCGACCAGGACTTGACCATTGTCGAAGAGCGTTGTCGTGAGCTTCCGCCCTGCATCGAAGTTGCCGATGGTAGCATCGGGAGCCACTTCAATCAAATTCCAGCCCGCCAGCAGCATGCTTTTGCCCATTCGGTTGATGCTTCCGGTCACGCCTTCGATGAGATCCCCGAATATGGCCTGTTTTGCCTTTTTCCATGCGTACCCGAGATGACCGAGCACACCCTCGGGTGCAGGATCACCCTGTGGACGCCAGGCCCCCAAGGTGAGCGCGCTTCCCATGTTGCAGAAGAAGTCCTTGATCGACCCGATCAGTCCCCGCTGCTTGACCTCCTTGATCTCATCGTTCGGCCCCCTGCAAAGCACCGTTCTGCCGAACAGAAGGCTTTTGAAGGCGTTCTTGACGTTTCCCCAAGCGTCAGCGAGATCTTTCCCTACCCGGGAGAAAAAGGAGCCTTGGTTGAGCGGCTCCGGATGAACTTGCTTCTGATCGAGATCGTAGCCGTCTCCGCCTGGATTCTTGAGGAGCTGGTCGTCTTTGTACTTTTGCAGATCGCTGAGCGTTGAACTGGGAGGAACGGATTTGCTGGAGGCAGGCTGTGCGCCCTGGGTGTATAGGGCCACGGCTTCGGAACGGTTTTTGGCCGCCGGGGAAGAAGGATCGACAACGGAGTAGGTCTCCGGCGAGATGATGGTCCCGGGGACTTCGGTTGACTGCAGAGACGAGGAGATGACCTGAGGCCGATCAAGGCTCTCCATGCTGAACGGGGAGGTCTGCATCGACCCGGCCGCTGGGCTTGCCGATGGTAAGGCGGAGATCGTCGCTGGGGGGGCATCGATTCGCATACACTCTGCCAACAAGAGATAAGATCATGATCAGCACGCTTAAGTAAGCAAGCCCTGTGCCAGAGCGAAGCCCATTCGCTCGGGACCTCCGGCCCGTTGTGCTGCCGCGGTCGGCTGGGAGGATGGGATTTCTACCCTCCTGTTTGACCTCGAGCTCACAGGGAAATTTCTTCCCGAGCAGGAAACCCGTCATCCACCTCATGGTTCGATCAATCATCTCCCGTTTCCAAGAGGACCGGTTCCCCCGCCCCCAAAAAGCCCTTGAGAAATCCCTCTCCGGACGCTAATAGGAAAGCTCCATTTCCAACCCGACAGTGATGCACCCCCTCACGCTCGACCGGCAAGCGGCGGGCCAGTATCCGTCTCTCACGATTTCCGGAATATCCGCGCGAGGGATGGCCGGCAGGGTCCCATGTCCTTTGGTGGCTTCGACCTATTCCCTTTGGTAGTAGGTCTGCTGGGCAGTTTACACTGCCTCGGAATGTGCGGCATGCTCGTGCTCGCTTGCTCCTTGCCCAAGCACGGTCTCCCGTCGGCCCCTCGAAGCTTCCGCCGACGAGGAGTGATCCTCTCTACCCTCCTGCTTCAGGTCATGTTTCACTCGGGCAGACTCATTACGTACGCCGTCGCGGGTGCCGTCGCGGCCTCTTTCATTGGTGCATTTCGACTCACGCAGGTCTTTCAAGACGCCTATGCACCAGCAACCATCGGCTGCGGGGTGGTGCTCATCGTGCTGGCTCTGGCCATGGCGGGGCTTGTTCCGATCCCCGACTTGACAGACCGCATCGTGTCGGGCGCGCTCACAGCGATTGTGTCATGGGCTCCATCTCTCATTCAATCTCCGCAGCCTGTCGCTAAGCTCGTCCTTGGGCTCTTGACCGGTCTGCTGCCTTGTTGTCTCAGCTGGGCCATGCTCGTCACCGCGGCCTCGACCCAAGACCCGCTCAAGGCCTTCTGGACCATGCTCCTCTTCGGCCTTGGAACCGTGCCCGCCCTGACGGCGGCAGCGCTCTTCGGTCTTGCTCTTCCCGCTAAGGCTCGACAGGCGGGTGAGAGGCTCAGTGCCCTTGTCATCTGTGGCATGGGAATCGCGCTGATGCTTCGAGGCTTTGGCATCATCTAGTGAAGCACTTTCACAGGAGCTCAATCCTTTGACGTGGAGCCCCTTTGAACCTGGAGAACCGCATTCGGTTGAATTGACCTGCGCCTTATGCGGTCTCCCTGTCGGGCGCTCTCGGAATCGCCTCCAAATCGATGGCGTCCCCCGCGCCTTCTGCTGCCCGGGCTGCAAAGCCGTCTACCAGATCCTCGTCAATACGCCGGGGCTTGCACCGGGGGGATTTCAGAACGCCCCGGCCTATCAAGCCGCGGTCGCCGCGGGGTTGATCCCCGACCCGCTCTCGTGCACCCCGCCGGACATGGTGCTCAAACCTGAATCAGAGGCCGGGGAAGTCCTGACCGTCGAGATCCAGGGCATGTGGTGCACGGCCTGCTCCTGGCTCATCGAGAACATCCTCGCCAAGCAGAAGGGAATTCAGGGGGCGAGCGTCCATTTTCTTTCCGACATGGCTCATATTCGCTATCTCCCGCAGCACATTCGAGCCGAGCAAATTCTGGAGACGATCACGCAATTGGGCTACGGGGCCAGTCTGTCCCAAGAGGACCCAGCGGCGCACGAAGAAGGCGCAAAATCCTTCGTGCGTCTCGCGATCACGGGGATCCTCGCCCTAAACGTCATGATGATCTCCTGGGCATTATATCTTGGCTTCTTCCAAGACCTCGGAAGCGACGGCGCTCGGCTCCTCTCCTATCCCCTATGGCTTCTGACGACCCCCGCCATCTTTTACGGAGGCTACCCGATCCTCAGCAAAGCCTT
>CALBZH010000636.1 GCA_937889795.1 uncultured Syntrophobacteraceae bacterium
ATATACGAGTCACGGACATTGCGGAAAGCTGCGCGGCAACGACGTCGACAACGATGCGACCCTCGAGCTGCTCGCCCAGGTCGCCCTCTCCCACGCCAAGGCGGGGGCGGACGTGGTGGCACCCTCGGACATGATGGACGGGCGGGTGGCCGCCATTCGGGACGCGCTCGATGAAAACGCATTCGAGCAGGTGGGAATCCTCGCCTATTCGGCCAAGTACTGCTCGGCCTTTTACGGGCCTTTCCGGGATGCCGCCGATTCCGCTCCCAAGTTTGGGGACCGGCGCACCTACCAGATGGATATTGCAAATGCCGACGAAGCGATTCGCGAGGTGGGACTGGACCTGGAAGAAGGGGCCGACATGGTCATGGTCAAGCCTGCCCTGGCCTATCTCGACATCATCCGAAAGATCAAGGATGAATACCAGTGGCCTCTTGCGGCCTACAATGTCAGCGGCGAGTACTCCATGATCAAGGCGGCGGCGGCCAACGGGTGGCTGGATGAGGAGCGCGTCATGATGGAGACCCTGATCGCTATCCGGCGGGCCGGTGCGGACCTGATTCTCACCTATTTTGCCAAAGACGCAGCCCGCCTGCTTCAGGACTGAAGCGGGCAGACCCTTTCTGGAAAGGAAGCGCATGCATCCTCACGCATCCCGCCCCAAGGGCCATCCCCATGGAGGAGCAGCCCCTCACGGCGGCCATCCACGCGGTACGGGAGACGATCCCAACCGCATCGAGGCGACCCTTCGGCTCGTGGCCTGGGAAGTCACCCGCAGCTGCAACCTCGCGTGCGTCCACTGCCGAGCCGCCGCCCTCGACCGGCCTTACGAAAATGAGCTGACAACCCAGGAAGCGTTCGACCTGCTCGACAACATCGCCTCATTCGCCAAGCCCATCATCATCCTGACAGGCGGCGAGCCCCTCCTGCGGGACGACATTTTTGAGGTCGCAGACCACGGCAGCCGCCTTGGGCTGCGGATGACCATGGCGGTCAATGGAACCTTGCTCACCCCCGAGCGGGCCCGACGCATGCTGGAAGTCGGCATCCAGAGGATCAGCGTCAGTTTGGATGGAGCTTCGTCCGCCACCCACGATGCCTTCAGGAAAGTCGAAGGTGCCTTCGACGGGGCCATCCGCGGAATTACCATGGCACGAAAGGAGGGGCTCGACTTTCAGATCAACACCACCATCACCCTGCAGAACCTGGAGGAGATCCCGGCCATTCAGGAGCTGGCCGTGAAGCTGGGCGCCGTGGCACATCACATCTTCCTGCTGGTTCCCATGGGACGCGGCCGCGACCTCGCCGAGCAGGCCATATCGGCCAAGCAATACGAGAAGACCCTGCACTGGTTCTATGAACAGCGGGACAAGGTGCCACTTCAGTTGAAGGCCACCTGTGCGCCGCACTATTACAGAATTCTGAGGCAACGAGCCAAGGCCGACAGGCGGGAAGTCGACTTCGGAGGCTTCGGCCTGGATGCCGTGACGCGTGGATGCCTGGGTGGCGTGGGGTTCGCCTTCATCTCCCACGTCGGCCAAGTGCAGCCCTGCGGATACCTGGAGCTGGACTCCGGCAACGTGCGCACCCAGACGTTCCGCGAGATCTGGGAGACTTCCCCCGTCTTCGAGAACCTCAGGGATCTCACAAAGTACGAAGGCAAGTGCGGCCAGTGTCGCTACATTCGTGTGTGCGGCGGCTGCCGCGCCCGGGCTTATGAGGCCACCGGGAGCTACCTCGCCGAAGAGCCCCTTTGCCTGTATCAGCCCCGTCCCCAGACCGGCTGCACGCCGTAGTCTTTTCCGCTATCGAAAGGAGCCTCTTTTGAGCACCCCCACCGGCTCGAAAGCATTCATATGGCCCCGAGCCGCCTGGCAGAGCGGACTCATTGTGGTTTCAGCGGTTCTGATCGGACTCGTCACGAACCATGTGAGACCCACGGGACTTCCGCTCATCGGTAAATGGGCCCCCGTCGAGCAGGTCAAATCCAGCGGCCTCTCCGACACAACGATCATTTCCCTCGAGGAAGCCCAGATCCTCTACTTTGCTCGGCAAGCGCTCTTTATCGACGCCCGCTCCGAAGCCCTCTACACGGAAGGCCATATCGAAGGCGCCCTGAGCTTGCCCTGGGATGAATTCGATGAACGCGCCGACGCGGTCCTGCAATCGGTGCCCAAGGACGCAACGCTGATCACCTACTGCGATGGTGAAGGCTGCAGCCTGAGCAAAGAGCTTGCCATCGCCCTCATGGCAGGCGGATACCAAAACGTTCACATCCTGGTCAACGGTTGGACGCTCTGGCTTGAAGCGAGACTTCCGACGGGGGGATCGGGCGGATAGTTATGGATCCAGTTGTTGCGATTCTATTGTCCCGATCGGGGCGATCGGCCGTGCTCGGTATCATCTTCTCTTAAGGTCCCGGCTCCCGGAGATGAGTAACGAAGGCCCTGAAAACAAATCAAGAGCAACGGTCCTTGTCATCGACGACAACCCGGACAATTTGAGCCT
This sequence comes from uncultured Syntrophobacteraceae bacterium, assembly GCA_937889795.1. Lineage (GTDB taxonomy): Bacteria > Desulfobacterota > Syntrophobacteria > Syntrophobacterales > Syntrophobacteraceae > CALBZH01. Next base: position 2,509 of record CALBZH010000636.1, read on the forward strand.
CTTGACGAGCCTGTTGAGGGGGCAAGGCTATGATGTGCGCCCGGCCATCAGCGGCGCTCTCGCCTTGAAGACGGTCCAATCGGAGTTGCCGGACTTGATCCTGCTCGATGTTAAAATGCCCGAAATGGACGGCTATGAGGTATGCAGGCGTTTGAAGGCCGATGAGCGATGCAGAGATATCCCCGTGGTCTTCATCACGGCCATGGGGGATACCATGGACAAGCTCCAAGCCTTCAACCTGGGGGCGGTAGACTACGTCACCAAGCCGTTTCAGGTTGAGGAGATCCTGGCGCGCGTGGGCGTTCACCTCAAGCTCAAGCGAGCGCAAGACCAGCTGGAGGAGGCAAATCGACAGTTGCGCGAATCCAGGGAGGAGCTCGAGCGCAGGGTCGAGGCACGAACCGCCG
>CALBZH010000637.1 GCA_937889795.1 uncultured Syntrophobacteraceae bacterium
ATCGGATCGATGGTGATTCGTGTCCCGCTCATGCTTGCATCCTTTCACGTCGCATATCTGTTTCTTTGATTCGCCGCTGATCGATTCACAGGCTTTCATTTCCCGGAACCGGCCCGACAGTCTCCTCAGTCATCAGATTCCCCGGAGCTCTCAGCTTCTTTGTAGAACGGGGTCATCGTGTCCCAGAAATCGGGCTGGCTGCACCCGATGCAGGGATGACCCGCCTGCATCGGGAAGCTCGTTCCATCGTTGAACTTGATCGAAGGACAGTTGTTGTAGCACCTCTTGCCCTTGCAGCCCTGATCCTCCAGGCAGCGATGCTCCTGGGCACCCGATTCATAAGGACAACGGCTGTGCACCGTACGACCGTACGCGAAAAGCGGTCTCCCGAGGGAATCCAGCCGGGGAAGGGTGCCGCTGAGCAAGTCATTCGCAATGACTCCAACAACATTAATCGGGTTGGGAGGGCAGCCCGGAACGTTCACCACCGGGACGGCCAACCCCGGGAGCGCTGATTTCAGTCCCTTGGCGCCGGTCAGGTTGGGGGCTGCCGCGGGAAGTCCTCCGTAGGAGGCACAGCTACCGCAAGCGATGATCGCCTTGGCCTTGGGGCAGATTTCCTGGGCGATGCTCAGCATCGTGCGGCCCCCGATCATGCCGTATACGCCGTTGTTCGCAGTAGGAATCGCTCCCTCCACAATGCAGAAGAACTGGCCCGCGTGGTCCGCGGCCTGCGCGGTCAGTATCTCATGAACCCGGCCCCCTGCGCCGGCCATGAGGGTTTCGTGGTAGTCGAGGGAAAGGACACTGAGAATGAGGTCGTCAAACCACGGGTCGGTGGTTCGCAGCACCGCTTCCGTACACCCGGTGCATTCGGCAAAGTGGAGCCACAATACGGGAGGGCGATCCGATGACGTGAACGCGGCGGCGACCTCCTTGGCCATGGACGGTCCAAGCCCAAGCGCCACGGCTACCGCCGAACAAAACTTCATAAAGTCGCGGCGTGAAATCCCCTTTTCTCCCAGTCTTTTCTCGCGATCTATTTCCAGCTGCATCCGTTTCCTCCATCACAATTCCGCTAGTTGCTCCTCTGATCAATGGCGCCGTACTCCTAGCCCTCCGTCAAAGAAGCTATGCCGGGCAAGAGAACACCCCCCAACCCCCCTTGAGGGGGGAATCAAAGGGGGGTGTACCTTGCGAAACAACGTTGACAGAGCACTAGCCCCAGGGGAATCCGGGGCTCTTGGCTTGCGGCTCAGACATTCAAACCCGAAAGCGGGAGGAGAAAGTCTTCGTGCGGCAAAGAGCAAGATGCATACCGTTGCAGCATTCTCTCCTACATTGATCCTATCAGCTGAGGATTGCTGGCTTTTTTCTATCAGGGAAGAGGCCTGCCAGGGCATCCGAGCTCAGGGAGGAACGGACCCCTTCGACAAAGTTGTCGGTCCGACCCGATGGATGATGCTGTGCTCGTGGTCTCCGATATTGAAAGGGTGCCCGCGGCAGGGGCTGCTGCATTGCTGGAATCGCTGGGGAGGAGCAAGGGGGGGAGATTGCAGGAATCCCGCTGGCCACGGCATGGTGCGGGGATCGGTGCCCTGCACCAGGCCGGGTGCTCTCAGAAGGTCATCTCCCCGCCCGGGTTTGGGAGGCAGTCCCCTGGGAGCCGGAGCCGGTGCATGTCGTGCCGGACCCCTTCGTACCGCGGTTCTTCCCGCCTGCGGCGAATGCCACACCCGATGTCAATACGATGAGCAATGTAGCAATGATCAGTCTCTTCATGTCGGTAGCTCCTGTAAGGGTTTACTCTCGATCATTTGAATGCAGGACAAAGGGAAATCCCTGCATCAAGATCGCCGTTGCCTCAGAGATTCGCGAGCTGCGAGTTAAACGCTTTCAGGTGGTTGACAGACCCGGCTTTGAGGTTGGTGTACACGCGCACAATGTCCTTATGAGTTGTGCGGGTCAACGCCGCTTTGAGGTCTTCGATATCGGTTTCTTCGATGAGGACACCCACCTCGAGTGCATCGCGCACGGACAAAGTGCCCTTGGCGATCAAGCCATCGTACACCTCCTGAAGATGTTGATTGGTGAAGAATCCTGGCCCCTGGACCGGATCACCAAGGTCATAGCGATCCAGCAGAGTCCAGATGGCATCCATGTGTGTCTGCTCACTCTTGGATATGTTGCTGAAAACGGTCAGATGCCACTTGTCATAAAGTGCCAGATACACGTCCCTTGCCAGCTTTTCCT
>CALBZH010000638.1 GCA_937889795.1 uncultured Syntrophobacteraceae bacterium
ATGGATGTTCCCTCCCAGGTGAACTCCAGGACAACCTGGCCGCGAGCCAGTATCCATGTGAGTCCTGCCATGCCTCAGATTCACCTGCAAAAGCTGAACAAATGAGAACTTGTTAGCCGAGACTGAAACCGAGACACAACCGACCAATGAACATGCGGCAAGCGCAAACGGAATGGAGCCGTCTCAAAAAACACATGTTTGTTGAGAGTTAGGGATCCCAAGAGAGGCGAGGCGGTTTCCATATGCATCTCTTACATTGATTTCCCAGGAACTCCACGTCCTTTCAAGCTGTAGGTACCTTCGTGACCCTCTGGACCTGGAGCTTGTCGCATGCAATGGCAGGCAAAGAGGTTCCAACACTTTACGATATCTTGCCGCCAAAAAGCTCGGCGAGCGGACGGGAGTTTGCGCGCATTGTAAATTTACTCCTGTTCCATGATGCAAGACGGAATGGGCGGATCAGCCTGTTCCAGCTTGGGTCGCGGCTGCTCGACCACTTACTCAACGAAGGGCTCTCCATACCGGTCGCCTTCACCCCTGCGAGAGCGGGCTAAATTGTGTCCGGTAGTGAGTGGTTGCCGAAGCTCAGAGAAAGCCGCGTTCCCGTTCAACGGCTTGCCGACCTCGTTGCAAGCTACTTCGTGCTGGCCGTGGTCACCACCGCCATCATCACTCTGATCGTCTGGGCTCTATTCGGTCCTGCTCCACGCATAACGCATGCTATCGTCAACGCCGTAGCAGTGCTCACCATCGCTTGCCCCTGCGCCCTGGGACTCGCGACCCCGATATCGATCATGGTGGCGACCGGCAAAGGAGCCAGCCTTGGAGTGCTCTTCAAGAACGCCGAGGCTATAGAGAATCTGAGGCAAGTGGATACGCTCGTGGTCGATAAGACCGGAACACTGACTGAAGGGAGGCCCAACGTGGTTTGGGTTGAGGCACTCGGACGGCACGACCGAGGAAGAACTGCTCAGGCTGGCAGCAAGCGTGGAGCAGGGAAGCGAGCATCCGTTGGCCTCGTCCATTGTGGCGCGGGCACGACAGCGGGGCATGGAGTTGAAATCTGTGTCTTCGTTTGCGTCGTTCACGGGGAAGGGAGTCAAGGGGCGTGTGGAGGGTCGGGAAGTGGCTCTGGGGAACGCCAGGTTCCTCGATGAGCTTGGAATCGACATCGAGAGTCTTTCTGCGGCATTCGAATCCAAGCGGACTCCGGGTGAGACCGTGCTGTTCGCCGTGATCGATGGAAAAGCCGCCGGAGCCATCGGTGTGGCGGACCCCATCAAGGCAACGACTCCTGAAGCGGTGCGAGCGCTCCATCGCGAAGGCGTCCGTCTCGTTATGATCACGGGCGACAACCGCAAAACGGCCCGGGCGGTTGGGAATCAATTGGGAATCGACGAAATTGTGGCGGAAGTGCTCCCGGAGCGCAAGGCAAGCGAGGTGAAGCGCCTCCAGGAAGAAGGAAGATTCGTCGCCATGGCGGGAGACGGTATCAACGATGCACCCGCTTTGGCTCAGGCGCACGTCGGAATCGCCATGGGGACGGGAACGGACGTGGCGATGGAAAGCGCCGGAGTGACCCTCGTCAAGGGAGACCTGCGCGGTATTGTCAGAGCGAGAGCGCTCAGCCGAGCGACAATGCGCAACATCAGGCAGAACCTCTTTTTCGCATTCGTCTACAATGCGCTCGGGGTTCCCATCGCAGCCGGCGTCCTTTATCCGATCTTGGGCATTCTCCTCAGTCCGATGATTGCGGCGGCAGCGATGAGCTTGAGCTCGGTCTCGGTGATCGCGAATGCATTGGCACTTGGAAAGAAGAGACTCTGAGATCACAGTCCAGTTCAGATTCGCTGACGGCACCAGACCAGAGGATGACTACACAATGGAGCTTCCCAAAGAAGGGTTTGCATCGAGCCGTTGCCACTGATAATGTCGAACGAGCCGCAGTCCTCGTTCGCCGCCACCGAAACCTTTTTGGAGGCGGGGCATCATCCAACAAAGATCAACAGACCTGGAGGGGGGAATGGACAGGACGATCAGGCGTTTTGGATCCGCGCTGGGAATGCTTCTGCTGTTTTCGCTTGCAGTCTCGCCATCTCACGGGGCCGAGCCCAAGAAAATGTCGCCTGAGAAGACAGCCCTCGCCAACGGAGGGAAGGCTGTTGATGAAGCGCCTGAAGTAAAACTCGATGAACTGATCCGCATCGCCCTGGATCAGAACCCATCGATCAAGGCGGCAGGATCGAATGCGGAGTCCAAGCGCGCTCGGATCATTGCCGAGCGAACGCTTCCTGACCCTACATTCACCTTTCAGACCATGGGCGATCCTTTCCCATTCAAACTCCAGGAGGGGGATCCGTCTTCCGGACGTTTTTTCACGCTGGAACAGGAGTTCCCGTTCCCGGGTAAGCTCGGCCTGAAGGGCAAGATTGCCTCGGCCGAAGCCGGGGTGCAGGCGTGGAACCACGAGCAGACGCGAAGGCAGGTGGTTTTTGATCTCAAGAAGGCTTTCTATGAATACTTCTTCCTGTACAAATCCATCGAGACGGTTGAAGAAAGCCGGGGGATCCTCGATAACTTCGCAAAGGTTGCGGAATCCAAGTACCGTGTAGGCCAGGGAATTCAGCAGGACGTTGTGAAGGCACAGCTCGAAAGCTCAAAGCTCATCGAAAAGCGCCAGGTCCTGGAACAGCGACTCACGGTCTCGCGAGCCCTCATCAACAGCCTTCTCTATCGCTCGCCTGAAAGCCCGCTTGGAAAGCCGGCGCCGGTCGAGAAAGCAAGCTTCAAGCACACCCTTGAAGATCTCCAGCAGATGGCTCTCTCTGGTGCCCCCACTCTCAAAATGCAGGAGGGTGAAATCGAGCGGAGCGAGCGAGCCGTGGACCTGGCCAAGAAGAATTTCTATCCTGATTTTTCGGTCGGATTTACCTATGTGGACCGAGATGCCAACCCGTCCATGTATGGCCTTCAGATGAAGGCCAGTCTCCCGATTTACGCCTGGCGAAAGCAGCGCCCGGAGCTCGATTCCGCCAGAAAAGGTCTGGCAAGTGCGAAATCGCAGCATGAGAACGTGACCTCCACGCTTTCTTACTCGATTCGCGAGGCCTACACGGTCGCGACCACCTCGGAGCGACTGGCGGATCTCTATAAATCGACCGTCATCCCCCAGGCAAGCGTCTCACTGGAGAGCTCCTTCGCTTCCTATCAAGTCGGTGCGGTTGACTTCCTCTCTCTCCTCGACAGCGTCCTCACTCTCCTCGAATATCAGCTCAAGTACTACGAGTCACTGGCAGAGCTCCAGAAAGCGCTGGCCCAGCTCGAGCCTCTCGTCGGAATCGAGCTGACGCAGTAAAGGCTGTGGGGCGGATTGAAAGATTCTTTCAATCCCAAACCTCATCCAAACGTCTTACTTCCTCGCTGTGGCGCAAGCTCTACCTCATTTCTTGATTGGGGCGAGGATCGAAGTCATGGCCCGCTCTTTGCTCTTGGCATGACGTTAGTCCGGTCTCGGCCTTTTTCACCCCGTGGATTGGACTGACATTTATCTATTGCTCGCACTCACAGTGCGTTTGCGCCCCCAAGCCCATCGCAGGATCTGACAGGCGGGCTCCAAACTCGCCGGAGACGATGAGCGGATTCGAGCATCCAACGTGAAACATCCCACTACGGGACGGCAGGAGATCGAAAATGGTTTCAGACGGTAATCTGAATGGGCAAGACAGACCCGTGATTTCTCCGCCAAGACCGCAAAGAGGGCGGATGCTGCTTCGGCTGCTTTTCACCATGGTCCTGATCGTGGGAACGGCTGCGATCACCCTGATCTACAGCGATGAGCTCAAGCGCTCCTGGTTCGCTCAACTGCTCGGGGTCCAGTGCGACCTCTCGACGGGGAACATGGATGCGGCACAGGAGCGCATCAAGCAAGCGGATGCGGAAAGCGCCAAAGGAGATCGAAAAGCCCTTTACTGGGTAGATCCGATGAACCCGACCATGCGGTCCGACAAACCGGGGAAGGCCCCCTGCGGCATGGACCTCATTCCTGTCTATGCGGAAGACGAGCCCCCCAAGGACCAACCGACAGCCAGCCGCAAGATCCTTTATTGGGTCGATCCCATGGATGCCAACATGAGATCCGACAAACCAGGGAAGTCCCCCATGGGCATGGAAATGGTGCCGGTGTATGCCGATGAAGGACCGACCGAGGAAAAGCTTCCTCCGGGAACCGTGAAGATTTCCGCTCAGCGCCAGCAACAAATCGGGGTGGAGTATGGCGAAGTCCAGCAGAAGGCGCTTTCAAAGACCATCCGGACGGTTGCCCGCCTTACCTATGATGAGACGAAGATCGCTCACATCCACACGAGGATCTCGGGCTGGATCGAGAAGGTGTATGTCGATTTCGTGGGGAAGCTCGTGAAGAAAGGACAGCCACTTCTCACGATCTACAGCCCGGAGCTTGTCTCCACCCAGCGGGAGCTGCTCATCGCCCGGAAGTCCAGGGACATCCTGGGCGACAGTCCTTTCCTCAAGGAGGCTGGCTCCAACGCGTTTTCGCTCTACGATTCAACACGGGAGCGGCTGAAACTCTGGGACATTCCCGAATCGGAAATCAGGGCGATCGAAAAGCGGGGCACTCCAACGAAAGCGCTCACCCTTTATTCCCCCCTGGATGGATTCGTTCTGACACGCAACGGCTTCACCGGGCTCCGGGTTTCTCCCGAGATGGATCTGTACGTATTGGCCGATCTCTCCACGATTTGGGCGCTGGCCGACGTTTACGAATACGAGCTTCCGATGATCACCCTGGGGCAGAAGGCCACGATGACATTGGCCTATTTCCCGGGCAAAGCCTATTCGGGAAAAGTCACCTTCATCTACCCCAGCCTCGAGCAGCAAACCAGAACCCTGAAAGTCAGGCTGGAGTTTGACAACCCGAGCTTCGAGCTCAAGCCGGACATGTTCGCCAACGTTGAGATCAAGATCGATTACGGAACCCATCTCGCGGTTCCCCGGGATGCGGTCCTAGACTCCGGATCGGAACAGGTTGTCTTCATCGCACGGGAAGGCGGCTATTTCGAGCCTCGCAAGGTTTCCCTGGGCCAGCAGGTGGGTAACGAGTACATCGTGCTGGACGGCCTCAAGTCCGGCGAGCGCGTGGTGACTTCGGCCAACTTCCTCGTCGATTCAGAAAGCCAGCTTAAGTCGGTCCTGGGAGGTATGGCGGCAGGCGCCCACGCGGCCCATGGCGGTGCGGCCCCGGCGGGGAGCGATGAGAAGTCCAAAACTCCAGCCCAGTCTCCAAAATCGCCTCCGGCAGTCGGGGAAGCCGATCATTCGCAGCACGAGCCGAAGCAGCCGGCAGCCAAGACGCCCGAGAAGCCTGCCATTCCTCAAGCGTCGAACGGAGGAACGCCACCTTCGGAGCATGCCGGACACGGGAACTGATTCATCGATCGCTTCTCGAACTCTGATTGAAGCGGGTGGGAAACGTGATGATCAACAAAATAATCGATTTTTGCGCACACAATAAGTTCATCGTGTTCCTCTTCATCGGGATGGCCATTCTTTCGGGTTGGTATTCCATGAAGAACATCACCCTCGATGCGATCCCGGATCTTTCGGACACCCAGGTCATCATTTTTTCCCGATGGGACCGGAGCCCGGACATCATGGAAGACCAGGTGACCTATCCCATCATCACGTCCATGCTCGGGGTTCCGAAAGTCAAGGACATCCGCGGGTTTTCGGACTTCGGGTACTCGTACGTCTACATCATCTTCGAAGACGGCACGGACGTCTACTGGGCGAGATCGAGAGCCCTCGAGTACCTGAGCAACATTCTTCCGAGACTCCCCCAGGGCGTCCAGGTGGAGCTCGCGCGGGATGAGACGGCGATCGGCTGGGTCTTTCAATACGCGCTTGTTGACACGACGGGGAAACGCAACCTCGCCGACCTTCGTTCCCTTCAGGACTGGCATCTGCGCTACGAGCTGCAGTCCGTGCCGGGAGTCGCCGAAGTCGCTCCGGTGGGAGGGTTCGTCCGCCAGTATCAGGTGAATCTCGATCCCAATGCCCTCCAAGGCTACAACATCCCGATGGACAAGGTGATCCAGGCGATCCGGGAAAGCAACAACGACATCGGAGGCCGGCTGGTCGAGTTCACCGGCCGTGAGTACATGGTACGGGGACGGGGCTACATCAAGTCGGTATCCGACATCGAGGATACGGTAGTCGCCTTCAATCCTGAGAGTGGAGCCCCGATCCTGGTCAAGCAGCTCGGTAAGGTGGTGCTCGGTCCCGACATCCGGCGGGGCATCGCGGAGCTCGACGGTGAAGGGGAAACCGTGGGCGGGATCGTGATCATGCGCTACGGCGAAAACGCGCTCAAGGTGATCGAGCGGGTCAAGGAAAAGCTCGCGGACATCGAGTCCAGCTTGCCGCCGGGGGTGAAGCTCGTGACCACCTACGATCGATCCGAGCTCATCGACCGCTCCATCCAAACGCTCAAGCACACGTTGCTCGAAGAGCTTCTCATCGTAAGCCTCGTGATCCTGATCTTTCTCTGGCATATCCCGAGCGCCATCATTCCCATCCTCACGATTCCCATCGCCGTGATCATCTCCTTCATTCCCATGTACGGGATGAAGATCACGGCCAACATCATGTCGCTCGGCGGTATCGCGATCGCGATCGGGGCCATGGTCGACGCGGCGATTGTCGTGGTTGAGCAAACCCATAAAAAGCTGGAGCACTGGGAGGCGGACGGGAGGCCCGGCGACTTCAAGGACGTCGTCATCGGCGCGGTCAAGGAAGTCGGAGGGCCAAGCTTCTTCGCGCTTCTGGTGATAGCCGTTTCCTTCATGCCGGTCTTCACGCTGGAAGGTCAGGAGGGGAGGCTTTTTAAACCCCTTGCTTTCACGAAGAATTTCTCGATGATCATCGCCGCGATCCTTGCCATCACGCTGGATCCCGCCATCCGGCTCCTCTTCACCCACATGAAGGAATTCAGCTTCCGGCCCCGTTTCCTGGCGAAACTCGCGAACGCCGTCCTGGTCGGTAAGATCCACAGCGAGGAAAACCACCCGATCAGCCGGCCGCTCATGAAGATCTACCACCCGATCGTCGCCTTCGTGCTGCGGCACCAGTGGATCACGATCCTGATGGCCGTTCTTGTTGTCAGATCGGAAGAGCACACGTCTGAACTCCAGTCACGAGTGGATATCTC
>CALBZH010000639.1 GCA_937889795.1 uncultured Syntrophobacteraceae bacterium
TCATAGTCTTTACTCACCGCCTGTCCTTGCTGGGAACGGTCCAGCATTTTGCCGAGAAAAAGACCATCAAGCCCGATGTGGTGAGCATTCGCTCTGCGGACTGGGGGACCGGAGAGCCCGCTCCCATTCCACTTTCACAGAGCGACATCAAATCCGCCCTGAACACACTCATGAATCAGCGGTATCAGGATGCAAAGAAGGCGAGTGAAAACGGCGACTTTGAACAGGCCGAAATCTTGCTGAAGTCAATATGCAGCGACTTTAGGACCTTGGTGGAGCGCTCTATTGAAAATGATCTGCTGTGCGGGGTGGTTCAAAGATTTCAGCGACCGGTCCATTCGTTGAAGCTCAAGGATCTGGCTAAATTGAAGGACGCGGATTGCAATCTCCTTGATTCGCTCATGACCAAATACTCCGGGTTTGAACACTCGCAGCCAACAGAATCACCAGTGGAGCTGCCGAAGCCAGACGATCTTCTGGCCGACATGACTTCATTAAAAAACTGGCGTGAAGAATACGCGAAGCGCCCCGCCTCTGCGGTGGCTGGGTAACAGTATGAGAGTTCTCCACACATCCGACTGGCACATTGGGCGCACTCTTTATGGCAGAAAACGCTACGAGGAGTTCGAGGCTTTTCTGACCTGGCTGGCGGAGACGATTCAGCAGAATGAAATCGACGCGCTGCTGGTAGCGGGTGATGTCTTTGACACCAGCGCTCCTAGCAATCGTGCCCAGGAGCTCTATTACCGGTTCCTGTGCCGGGTGGCCGCCTCGTCCTGTCGGCATGTTGTTGTCGTCGCGGGAAATCACGATTCACCGTCCTTCCTCAATGCTCCCAAGGAGCTGCTTAAGGCCCTTGATGTCCACGTTGTCGGCAGTAGTACGGAATCCCTGGAAGACGAAGTGCTGGTGCTCCGTAATGAGCAGGACGCTCCGGAATTGATTGTCTGCGCCGTGCCCTACCTCCGCGACCGGGATATCCGCGTGGCGGAAGCAGGTGAGAGTGTCGAGGATAAGGAGCGGAAGCTGATTGACGGCATACGCACTCATTACGCCGCTGTCGCCGCTCTGGCCGAACAGAAGCGCGAGGAACTCGGGGTTGATATTCCCATCGTTGGCACGGGGCATCTGTTCACCGCTGGCGGACAAACCGTCGATGGCGATGGCGTGCGCGAACTCTATGTTGGCACCCTGGCTCATGTGACGGCGGGGATTTTCCCCGCGAACTTTGATTACCTGGCACTTGGACACCTCCATGTCCCGCAAAAGGTTAACGGCTCCGAAACCATTCGGTACAGCGGCTCTCCACTGCCCATGGGGTTCGGAGAGGCAAAACAGCAGAAGAGCGTTTGCCAGGTTGAGTTCCACAGCACGGCTGCATCCGTACAGCTGATCGACGTACCGGTGTTTCAAAAGCTCGAACGCGTCAAGGGTGACTGGGAAGGCATCTCAAGCCGCATCCTTGAATTGACGGCAACGGACACCCAAGGCTGGCTCGAAGTCATCTACGACGGCACTGAAGTCATTGGCGACCTGCGTGAGCGCCTGGAGGCAGCGATTTCCGGCACCCAAATGGAAATTCTCCGGATAAAGAACAACCGCATCATCGAGCGCGTGCTGGGACAAATCCATGAAGAGGAAACACTCGACGATTTGAACGTGAACGACGTGTTCGAACGATGCCTCGCTGTCCATGACGTGCCCGAAGAGCAGCGGCCTGAGCTGCTTCGGGCCTATCAGGAAACGGTCTCGTCTCTCTATGAAGACGATGTGCAGGCGGAATAGAGAGGCTGTCGATGAGAATACTGCAGGTACGCTTCAAGAATCTGAACTCACTGGTCGGCGAATGGCAAATCGACCTGATGCACCCGGCCTTCGCGTCTGATGGCATCTTTGCCATCACCGGCCCCACCGGCGCGGGGAAGACCACGATCCTCGATGCTATTTGCCTCGCCCTTTATGGGCGGACGCCTCGCCTGAACAAGGTCACCAAGAGCGGAAACGAAATCATGTCCCGCCAGACCGGCGAATGCTTCGCCGAGGTGACCTTCGAAACCCAGACTGGGCGTTACCGCTGTCACTGGAGTCAACACCGGGCACGCAAGAAGCCGTATGGCGAACTCCAGCCACCGAAGCATGAGATTGCCAATGCTGATTCTGGGGAGATTTTCGAATCCAAGATCAGAGGTGTAGCCGACCAGATCGAGTCGGCTACCGGCATGGACTTTGACCGTTTCACTCGCTCCATGTTGCTGGCCCAGGGCGGTTTTGCCGCGTTCCTCCAGGCGGCACCGGATGATCGGGCTCCGATCCTGGAGCAGATAACGGGTACAGAGATCTACAGCCGGATATCCATCCGTGTCCATGAGCGGCAGCGCGAAGAGCGGGAAAAGCTGAACGTGCTCCAGGCTGAAACGGCAGGCATCGTGATTCTTGAGCCGGAGCAGGAACAAGAGATTGGGCAGGCACTCGAGACAAAGCAGAAGGAAGAGACAGACCTTGCCGCCAAATCCGCTGACACCGGGAAGGCCATTGCCTGGCTCACCACCATTGATGGGCTAAAGAAGGAAATCGGCAACCTAGCTGACGAGGCGAGCAAGCTGCAAATCGATATCGAGGCGTTCAAACCGGATCGTGAAATGCTCAACCGGGCTTTGAGTGCCGCCTCACTGGACGGTGCATACGCAACGCTCACCGCCACCCGCAAACAACAGGCGGATGACAGAGCAGCGTTGAAAACTGAGGAAGAGGCTCTTCCTGGACTGGAATGCTCCGCCAAGGAACACACCGAGGCACTGAAATCGGCTGAGCAACAAACCGCTCGGGCCAAAGAAGAGCTGAAAGCGGCCGCGCCTACATTGCAGAAGGTTCGCTCCCTCGATCAGAAACTTGCCGATCAGAAAAAAGCTCTTTCGGAAGGTGATGAGGGCTGTAAGAAGGATGCGGCAAAGATTGATGTAGACAAAAAAGCCCGGCTCGAAGAGCAGGAAAAACGATCCAAGGCTCAGGAGACGCTGGATCTTGTGAGCGGATACCTCAAGGAGCATGCGCAGGATGAATGGCTGATCGGCGGACTGGCTGGTGTTGAGGAACAGCTGAGCGGCCTGCTCTCCAAGCAAAATGAAATCGTTCAAAAGGCGGCCGCTCAAGAAGCCGCCAATACGACTCTGGAACTGGCGGCAAAGTCACTCGAAGACTGTCAGAAGCAATCTGGCATTCGGAAGCAGGAGTTGGAGGACGCCTTGAAACAGCTTCAGCAGGGTAAAGATGGTTTGAGCCAACTACTGGGGGACCGCTTGTTGCGGGAATACCGCACCGAGAAAGAAACCCTGCTGCGTGAAATGGCATTCCTGACGAAGATTGCGGAGCTTGAAGATCATCGGGCAAAGCTGGAAGACGGCAAGCCCTGTCCACTCTGCGGAGCAACCGAGCACCCGTTTGCGGAGGGGAATGTCCCTGTTCCCGATGAAGCCGAAAAGAAGATCGACTCCCTGACCAGGCTAATCAGTAAAGCCGAGGATCAGGAAGCCGCCATCAAGAAACTCGAAGAAGCTGAAAGCCTGGCCCGCAAAGACCTGACGGAGGCTGAAAAGCTGGAGTCAGCCGCGGCTAACGACAAGAAGGCTGCCGAGAAAGCTCTGGCCGAGGTGAAGGACGGCCTGGTGAAACTGCGTGCCGATTTTGCCGAACGCAGTCAGGCCGTTACTGCCAAACTCCAGCCGCTTGGTATTGCGGACATCCCAGAAACGGACATTTCATCACTGATCGAATCCCTCAGAGCGCGGCTGAAGGCGTGGCAGGCCCAGGTCAAGAAAAAGGCGGACATCGAGAAACAGATTGCCGACATCGACAGCGAGGTGAAGCGGCTGGATGCGGTTATCGAAACGCAAAGCACCGCCCTGGTCGAAAAGCTGGAACGCCTGGAGACCTTGAAAAAGGATCTCGCCATTGGAAGTGATGAGCGCAATGCACTGTACGGCGACAAGAATCCCGACGATGAGGAGCGTCGTTTAAACAAGGCAATTTCTGATGCCGAAGGTGCCGAAAAGCAGACCAGAGAACGGCACAATGAGCTTCAACAAAACTGGAATACCGCGAAGGCCCACGTCGAATCTCTGAAGAAACGCATCGACCAACGAGAACCCGAACTGGCAAGGCTTGAAAATGAATTCGCCGCAGCACTCGTACCCGTTGGCTTTTCAAATGAAGAACAGTTCCTGGCGGCCATATTGCCTTCTGAAGGTCGGGCTGATTTGACGGCCACGGCCAAGGATCTGGATGAGCGTCAAGCAGACCTGAAAGCCAGACAGAAGGATCGAGAGACGCGCCTGGCCACGGAAATGGCCCGCAAGATCACCGACAAGTCGCTGGAAGAGCTTGAGCCACAATTCAAGAAGCACGAGGA
>CALBZH010000640.1 GCA_937889795.1 uncultured Syntrophobacteraceae bacterium
AAGCCTGATGAGCCATGGAAGCCGCACTGGCCGATCGGCATGGGATATAATGGCGGAAAATCCTGAAATATCGGCAAGCTGACATCATTGCGCGGTGCGTGCTGCACTGCTCAAGCCTAGTGCTCCGTCAACTTTGTTTCGCAAGGGACACCCCCCTTTGATTCCCCCCTTGTATGTTGGTGATGGATGAGGTAGGGGGTCAATGCTGTGACTTAAGCGGTTCGATTCCCCCCTTGAGGGGGGCCAGGGGGGTGTTTTCGATGAAGTTGCAGACCCTTACACCCCCCTTGATCCCCCCTGAAGGGGGGAATTGAAATGCCGTCGTCCGAGCATCAACACATTTCAGACAAACAGCATTGTCGAGGGGGGTTGGGGGGTGTTCTCTTGCCCGGCATAACTTCTTTGACAGAGCACTAGTTTCGCATCGGCCAAGCCCCGAAGTGGCAAAGGGTAGGAACGCCGATCTCTGTTGAAAGAAATCCCCGCTCCTCATTTGACGGGCGGGGATTTTCATTTCAGGCACTCGTCGTCAGGCTGATGCGTGTTGGAGTTATCTCAGCTCGAGCGACCTGCCTTTTCCACTCGTGTCAATCGAGATCTCACCGACAAGCCCTCAGTTCTGTCCAACAGCGCTGGATTGGCCGCTATCGTCCAGCGGAATCAGAACCCCTTGTGTCATTCCAAAATTCTTGCATTTTTTGCGTGAGGCCAACAGGAAATCCGTGCGGTTCCTGTGTCTTTTGGCCATCAGATCCTGGAATTCCACGAGATGCTTTTCACCGTTGATCATGAGATAGAATTTGTCGCCGAACTTGTATTTCTTGGCGAGGTCCGGGCTGAGAGCTATGACCTTGCCGTAGTGCTTGGGGCGGATCTTGAGCATGGACGCGGTTTCGTTCGGCGTGCTGTCCGTGCATGAAGGGATGTTGGTGTAAGCGGTTACGGTGACTTTGTGGGCTTTGGGCTGGTCCTTGGCCACGTTGGCCGATACGTCCGGTGCCTCCCCGCCGGGCTGGGCGAGCACGCTCATGACGCAAATGATCGACAGCAGACCCCAATGTCTCGATTTGTGACGCTTCCCTCGGTAATGGTGCTCCATGAAGTGATTCGACAGCCGATCGGCTCCCATCGCAAGGTGCGACAGGCTCCTTCTTGCCTTTTCTTGCATCTTCAACCTCCGATTTCAGTGAAACAACAACAGTCTCAACCTTCCTGCCAGGAAGAGCGACCAAGTCGGCGTCTTCTTGGCAAGTCGGAACGGAGGTTGGGGCCAAGCACGAATTGAGCCAAACTACCTGATGCTGAATTGTCCGCTCAGGGTGCGGATCCGAGGATCTTGCTCGGATTCGATGAGGATCCAGCAGCGTTTCCGGGCTCCAGGAGGCACTGTCCACACGAACGTGCCGCTGCCGACGGGAACACTCGATGCCAAGGTGGCCAGTGGCTCTCCAGGGATCTTCAACACGATCCTGAGGGTCGAGCCGACCTTGTCGGAACAATCCCAGCGGACCACGTACGGGCTTCCTGCTGACAAGGTCTCACCATTCCGGGGAGATGTGATCCTGAAGCTTGCTCGCTTGGTCTGTTGATAGACAAATCGTCTCGCCTCGCTGAACCGTCCGGGGCCGCACGCGTTTGAGGCCCGCACCCGCCAGTAGTACGTCTTATTGACCTCAAGATCATCGTAGACGGCTTCAGGAGCTGCAAAGGAGCTGCTTGGGACAGCATCCTCGGTGAAGAGCGGGCTGGCAAAACCGGGGTGGTCGGCAAGCTCGAAGGTGTAGGAAATCGCTCCGGGAACGGGGTGCCAGGCATACAGGATTTCTTCGGTGACGCGAGTGCCGTCCTTGGGGCGGTCGAGGATAGGGGAACGAGGTGGTCTGCATTCCAGACGGATGGGCTTGCTCGTCCCACCGATACCGTTCCATGCGACACTCAAGGTCACTGGCCCCTGGACTCCAGTAATGGTGGTGTGTCCTCTCCATACGCCTTTGGTGAACCCGGAAATCTCGGCGGGCAACATCATACCGGCGGAGGCCGACAGACGCACGCGCTCGTTGAAGCTTTCCACGACGGCGTTGGATGCACTCAGGGCGCGTACGGTCAATGGAAAGCCGAGGCCGGACTGGGCACTCGCCGGCACCTCGAGCGCAAAGTGATGCAGGGTGTTTCCCGGCCGGATCGTGTAGGTTTCAGCGGACGGGGCTGTTTCGTTTCCGGCCATGTCCACAGCCGTGAACCGGAGAGTCGTGGTCCTGTCGATCGGGATGGGAGACGTGTAAACGGGGGAAGCCGTTGTCGGCTCTGTCCCATCCATCGTGTAATGGATCGTGGCAACTTCGTTGGCGGTGAGCGTCACCCTCTGGGGGGCTCCGAAAGTGGCGCCGTGCGGGTTGGCCTGGACGATGGGTGCGGTCCGGTCGATCACAACCTTCCCGGGGGCGGTGCTGGTCCTCGTTGCGCTCGAATCGGCAATCGTTCCACGAATCCAATAGGTGCCTTCAGGAACCGCGGAGATATCCCAGAGATAGGAGCCGGCGGATCCGTCGTCGTCCTCTTTGATTCCGCCGGCAATGAGGGTCTCGCCAAGGGCGGGGAGATCTTTCCCCGCGGCGAGGGCAATGTCGGCGTTGCTGTCTGGATCCTCGTCCGTCCAGGTGATGAGAAGCTCATCCCTGTTCGTGAACAGATCCGTTGCGGGCTCTTTCAGTGCGAGATGCGGCGGGTCGTCCACGCCGTTGTTGTTGAGGAAGAAGGACGCGATTGGGGTCCAGGGGCTTTGGGCACCATGCTCGTCTCTGACCTGGCCCCTCCAGAAGAAGCGGGTGTTGTCGGGAAGGGGCTCGGGGATGGTCCATTCGGGGATGGCCGATTCTCCCGTCACGGTCAGTCCCGACATGGACTCATCCTGGCTGATCTCGAAACGGTATGTCAACGAGTCCCGATCGCAGTCGGCAGCGGGGTTGAACTGCAGCGTTGGTGTGATGGTTTGCACCCAGGAGCCGTTTCCAGGGTTCTTGATAGAGGGAGTGGAAGGCCTGTCGTTCGCCGTGTTGACGAAGAAGGATCCCTGGGCCCACGGGCTCGCGGCGGATCCGTCTCCCGCCCGGACCCGCCAGAAGTACTCGGTATTGTCCTCAAGGTGGGTCAGGCTCCAGCCTGTGGTTGAGGGGCCTTCCGCGATGGCACCCGAAGCCATCCACCCCGGGCTGTCGAAGGTTTTCAGGGTGTCGATTTCGAAGCTGTAGCTCAGGGGATCGGCGTCCGCGTCGGTGCTGTTGGTGCAGACGAGCTCGAGATCACGCGAGGCCACTTCGGCTCCCGGTGCCGGGTGGAGGATTCCCGGAGTTGACGGCGCCGCATTGGCCACGTTGACCGTGAAGACGGTGAGGGGAGCTGCAGCCCGCGCCCCGTGCTCATCGGTGACCGTCGCTCGAAGGAAGTAGGAACGGTGATTGATGAGCGGTGCGGGCAGGGTCCAGGAAGTCTGGCCGTTCGGCCCCTCGGGAACATCGAGCCGGGATGCGACCAGCGTGGAAAGGTCCTCGTCGGCGTAAACCTCGAAGCCGTAGGTGAGGCCGTCGCCGTCCGGGTCGAGGCTGTTCAAGACTTGGAGACGTGGCGTAAGGGTGTCGACTTCAGACCCACTTTTCGGGCTGCTCACGGTGCAGGCGGCCGGGGCATCGTTTACCGTATTGACTCGAAAGCTTCCGTAGGCCCATTCGCTGAAATTGCGGCCGTCGGTCGCCCGAACGCGCCAGAAGTAGTGTCCGTTTTCTTCCAGGCCGATGGGGACGGTCCAGGAGGTTGTGGCTCCGGCTCCAAAGAGTCCCTCGACGGCAGCAATGCGGTTCACCATGCCGGGCTCGCCGTAGACCTCGAAGACATGGGTCACCCGGTCGGCCGTGTCCGGATCCGTGCCGCTGCGGACGGTGAGCTCGGGGCTCAGGACGGCCACTTCTTCCTTGTCTTGAGGCGAGACGATCACCGGGATGGTGGGGGCGTTGCTGCGAGTCGGGTCCGTCCCGCGCCAGTATTCGTCGAAGTCGGAAACCCCGTCTCCGTCCAGATCCCCTTTGCCGTCTCGATCCAAGGTGCCGAAGCTGGAGAGCTCCCAGGAGTCGGCCAGGCCGTCGCAGTCGGAGTCCCCTGCGGAGCAGATGGTGAGGCTCGCGCGTTGTGTCGCCTTGAGAACGCCGTCGGATGCCGTGAACGTGATCGCGTAGTGTCCTGCCTGGCCGACGGTGGGGGACCAGGAAAAGAGGCCGGTTCCGGCTCCCTGGTCTATGAAGTGCGCCATGGCTGGAAGCGGGGATGCCGAAAGGGACGGAATCGTTCCGTCCGGATCAGTTGCGGTCACGGTGAAGGAAAGGGCCTGACCTTCCACCCCCATCCGGTCTGAAACGGCCTCAATGACGGGCGGTTTAGACTGGAAGCCCGGATCGTCGAAGACGACGGTGTAGGATCCCGTACTGTTGGCGTCGAAGAGGTTCAAGCTGTGCTGCAGGGTCTGGCTTCCCGTCCTCTTCGTGGCGAGCCAGCAGTTGTCGGGCTTGATGCGCTTTCCGTCCGAGCGGAGGACCTCCTTCAAAGCCTTCTGGCCGCCGTTCGGGTCAGTGAGCTGCACCAGCATGAAGCCTGCGGTTGGGGGCGTGGAAAGGGAATAGGACGTGAGCGATCCGGCTTGTCCCGCAAGCTGCAGCCTGGCAGACGATGATTGATCAAGCACGACCGTGTCCACGCTCTGGGACTCGTAGATGCGAAACACCCCGCCGTCCTTCGCCAGAAAGTCGCGGGTCGCATCCCGCTCCGGAAGGTCCACCAGGATATCCCGGACGAGGAGGTGCGTGTTGACGGAATCGATGAGCGAGGTGAGATCGCCTCCCAGTTCGTCCGCGTGGGAGAGCTCGGCGCTAAAGGCGACGAATGTCCCTGTCAGCGAGCAGCTCATGATCCAACGGGCGATGCCGGAGCATGCGGGAAGGATATCCCCGAAAGCGGCCGGCAGCGTTTTGGCTGCCGCACTTCCATTCACTTCGGAGCCCGTGATGGCGAAGTCGATCGGGAGACCC
>CALBZH010000641.1 GCA_937889795.1 uncultured Syntrophobacteraceae bacterium
GAGACGTTCACCCGACGCACTACGGCCGTATCTGCCCCATCGAAACGCCGGAAGGCCCGAACATCGGTCTTATCGTGTCCCTTTCGACTTACGCCCGTGTCAATCCCTACGGCTTTGTCGAAACCCCTTACCGGAAGGTCGAAAGTGGTCGGGTCAGCCGAGACGTGAGCTACCTGACCGCCATGGACGAAAAGGACTACCCCATCGCCCAGGCGAATGCGCCTCTCGATGAGAAGGGCCATTTCGAGCTCGAGCAGGTTTCTGCCCGAAAGGCCGGCGAGTTCGTGATGGCGCCTCCGGAAGAAATGCATTACATGGACGTCTCGCCCAATCAGCTGGTGAGCGTTTCCGCGTCCCTCATCCCGTTTCTGGAGCATGACGACGCTAACCGCGCGCTCATGGGATCCAACATGCAGCGCCAGGCGGTGCCTCTCATCCAGACCCGGGCTCCCCTGGTTGGAACGGGCATCGAGCGCATCGTGGCCAAGGACAGCGGCGTCGCTATCGTGGCCAAGCGGAGCGGTGTGGTGGAATACGTGGATGCCACCCGCATCGTCGTCCGGTCCACGGAGGAAGATACCGGCCTTGGACGCAACGTGGACATCTACAAGCTGATCAAATTCCAGCGGTCGAACCAGAACACCTGCATCAACCAGAAGCCTCTTGTGAACTATGGCGACGTGGTCATTCGGGGCCAAATCCTTGCGGACGGACCGAGCACAGACCATGGTGAGCTCGCCCTTGGCCGCAATGTCATGGTCGCGTTCATGAGCTGGGGTGGGTACAACTTCGAAGACTCGATCCTCGTCAGCGAGCGGATCGTCAAGGAAGATGTCTTTACCTCCATCCACATTGAGGAATTTGAGGTCGTTGCTCGCGACACGAAGCTCGGCAAGGAGGAGATCACGCGGGACATCCCCAATGTCGGGGACGAAGCGCTGAAGAACCTGGACGAAAGCGGCATCATCCGAGTCGGGGCCTACATCAAGCCCAACGACATCCTCGTCGGCAAGGTCACACCGAAAGGCGAATCCCAGCTGACGCCCGAAGAGAAGCTTCTCCGAGCCATCTTCGGCGAAAAAGCGAGTGATGTCAAAGACACTTCGCTTCGCGTTCCCCCGGGTGTCGAGGGGATCATCATCGACGCCAAGGTATTCTCACGCAAAGGCGTCGACAAGGACGAACGGACGCTGATGATCGAGGAGTACGAGATCGCGCGGCTCATGAAAGACCAGCGCGACGAGCTCGCCATCATCCGCCGCGGAACGGTCAAGCGTCTCGCCCAGCTCCTTGAGGGAAAAGTCTGCGATGTCACCATCAAGGACGGCAAGAAGGTCTACCTGAAAAAAGGCGACACCATCACAGAGGACGCCCTTACCGAAATCCCAAGTCTTCTGTGGGATCAGCTCGCGGCTGGCAAAGACCCCTCCCTCTCCATGGAAGTCGAAGTGGTCGCGGAGAACTACAGAAATCAGGTTGAGCTGATTCGATCCCTCTTTGAGGAAAAGATCAACAAGCTCAAGCGTGGTGACGAGCTGCCTCCGGGCGTCATCAAGATGGTCAAGGTTTACATCGCGGTGAAGCGCAAGCTCCAGGTGGGCGACAAGATGGCCGGCCGCCATGGCAACAAAGGCGTCGTGTCCCGCATCATGCCCATCGAGGATATGCCCTACTTCCCGGATGGTACGCCGATCGATCTCGTGCTCAACCCGCTGGGCGTCCCGTCCCGTATGAACGTGGGCCAGGTGCTCGAGACACACCTCGGCTGGGCGGCCAAGGGATTGGGGCAGCAACTGGCGGCCATGCTCGAGGCCTACCGCGAGCGGGAGCCGTTCCAGGAGAAGCTGCGCCGTGTTTACAACAAGTTGGAATTCGACAACTACTTCAAAGATGCGACCGACGACCAGCTCAAAGCGCTGATCGCCGGGTACCGGGAAGGTCTCCATGTGGCCTCACCCGTCTTCGACGGTGCCGAGGAGCCTGAGATTCGGGCCTTCCTCAAGGAAGCCGGGCTCTTCGAAACGGGTCAGAGCACCCTGTACGACGGACGGTCGGGAGAGCCTTTCCAGCAGCCCGTAACGGTCGGCGTCATGTATATGCTGAAGCTGCACCACTTGGTTGACGACAAGATCCACGCCCGCTCCATCGGACCTTATTCGCTGGTCACGCAGCAGCCCCTGGGCGGCAAGGCCCAATTCGGCGGCCAGCGGCTCGGTGAGATGGAAGTGTGGACGATGGAAGCTTACGGCGCCGCCTATGCGCTTCAGGAGTTCCTCACGGTCAAGTCGGACGACGTAGCCGGCCGAACCCGCATGTACGAAAAGATTGTGAAGGGAGACAACACCCTTGAGGCGGGTCTCCCGGAATCCTTCAACGTCCTTGTCAAGGAATTACAGGCCCTTGCTCTTGACGTTCGCCTTCTAGAGGAAGGAGAAGAAGGGCCTGAATAGGGGATCGACGGTCGTGTTCTCGGGGGAGGAAAGCCAGTACCCCGCAATCATTTGCCCGACCATCCCATACCGGACGGTGCCTGTAGATGGGCACCGACGAGGAGGATCCTTTGAAAGAGCTTTATAACCTGTTCATGAAGCCCAAGGACCCGTTGAATTTCAACGCCGTGAAGATCATGATTTCTTCTCCGGAGCGGATTCGCGAATGGTCGTACGGAGAAGTCAAGAAGCCTGAAACGATCAACTACAGAACCTTCAAGCCCGAGCGCGAAGGGCTCTTCTGCGCGCGGATTTTCGGCCCGATCAAGGACTACGAATGCAACTGTGGCAAATACAAACGCATGAAGCATCGCGGCGTGGTTTGCGAGAAGTGCGGGGTCGAGGTTATT
Source organism: uncultured Syntrophobacteraceae bacterium (assembly GCA_937889795.1). Classification (GTDB taxonomy): domain Bacteria; phylum Desulfobacterota; class Syntrophobacteria; order Syntrophobacterales; family Syntrophobacteraceae; genus CALBZH01. The sequence continues at coordinate 2,840 of CALBZH010000641.1, forward strand.
CAGTCCAAGGTCAGGCGGGAGCGCATGGGCCATATCGAGCTCGCAGCCCCCGTAGCCCACATCTGGTTTTTGAGAAGCCTTCCGAGCAAGATTGGCAACCTTCTGGACCTTACGTTGCGGGATTTGGAAAAGGTTCTTTATTTCGACTCGTACATCGTCCTGGACGCTGGCGACGTCATTGACCCCGACATCGGTAAAGGCAAGCTGCTTTCCGAGGAGAAATATCGCCAGAAGGTTCAGGAATATGGGGGCGCCTTTTCCGCAGGCATCGGAGCCGAAGCCATCAAACAGCTTCTGACGGGCCTGGACTTGGACGCCCTCGCCACCGAGCTTCGGGAAGAAATGGTGAAAACCAATTCCATGGCCAAGCGCAAGAAGCTGGCCAAGCGCCTCAAGATCATCGACGCCTTTCGGGAATCCGAAAACCGTCCCGAATGGATGATCATGGACGTGATCCCCGTGCTGCCGCCGGATCTCCGCCCTCTGGTTCCCCTGGATGGCGGTCGCTTTGCGACGAGCGATCTGAATGACCTCTACCGAAGGGTCATCAACCGGAATAACCGGCTCAAACGCCTCCAGGAGCTGAACGCTCCCGACATCATCATCCGCAATGAAAAGCGCATGCTCCAGGAAGCCGTGGACGTCCTTTTCGACAATGGACGCCGCGGAAAGACCATCACGGGAGCCAGCAAGCGACCGCTCAAATCCCTCAGCGACATGCTCAAGGGCAAGCAGGGCCGATTCCGCCAGAACCTCTTGGGCAAGCGCGTGGATTACTCCGGTCGAACGGTTATCGTCATCGGCCCCAATCTGCGTCTTCACCAGTGCGGTCTGCCGAAGAAGATGGCTCTGGAGCTTTTCAAGCCCTTTATTTACAACAAGCTCGAAGAGAAGAACCTGGTTAGCACGATCAAAGCGGCCAAGAAGATGGTCGAGAAGGAAACCCCGGAGGTCTGGGACACCCTGGATGAAGTCGTTCGGGAGTTTCCCATCATGCTAAACCGGGCACCTACGCTGCACCGGCTCGGGATCCAGGCCTTCGAGCCGATTTTGATCGAAGGAAAGGCCATTCAGCTTCACCCGCTGGTCTGCGCAGCCTTCAACGCGGACTTCGACGGCGACCAGATGGCCGTTCACGTTCCCCTATCCATTGAAGCACAGGCCGAGGCGCGGATCCTCATGATGTCCACGAACAACATCCTGAGTCCGGCCCATGGCGATCCCATTATCGTGCCGTCCCAGGATATCGTTCTCGGAATCTACTTCATGACGCGCGAAAAGCCCTTCGCAAAGGGAGAGGGACGTGTCTTCTCCAGTCCGGAGGAGGTCCGCTGCGCGTACGATGCGGGAGAGGCTGAGCTACACGCCCGAATCGAGGTCCGCATGGACGGCGAGCGCGTCAAGACGACGGTCGGGCGCATCCTGCTCTTCGAGATTCTACCGGACGAGGTGCCTTTCTCGGCGATCAACAAGGTGATGAACAAGAAGAGCCTCGCGCAGCTCATTGACAACTGCTACCGGGAAGCAGGTGTCAAGGCTACTGTTCTGCTCGCGGACCGCCTGAAAGACACCGGCTATGAATACGCCACCAAATCAGGCATCTCCATCTCCATCAACGACATGGTCATCCCTTCCCGAAAGGGGGAGATTCTCGACCAGGCCTTCGAGCTGGTGAGGGAGATCGAGCGTCAATACAATGAAGGTCTGATCACCGAAGGCGAGAAATACAACAAGCTGGTCGACATCTGGGCGAAGGCCACCGAGGACGTCGCATCCGAGATGATGAAAGAGATCGCCAGCGCCGAAGGCGATGGCGGACGGGCGGTGAGCAAGGTCGAGGCCTTCAACCCGATTTACATGATGGCTGACTCGGGCGCGCGCGGCAGCAAGGACCAGATGCGCCAGCTCGCCGGCATGCGCGGCCTCATGGCCAAGCCGTCAGGGGAGATCATCGAAACGCCCATCACCGCGAACTTCCGTGAAGGCCTCACCGTTCTCCAGTACTTCATCTCGACTCACGGTGCGCGGAAAGGTCTCGCGGACACGGCCCTCAAGACAGCCAATTCCGGTTACCTGACCCGGCGACTTGTGGACGTATCCCAGGATGTAATCATCTCGGAGCACGATTGCGGGACGGTGGATGGAATTGAGGTCGAGGCGCTCCTGGAAGCCGGCGAGATCATTCAGCGGCTCGGGGAGCGTATCCTGGGCCGTACGGCACACGAAGACATTACGGATCCCGTGACGGGCGAGGTTCTCATCCCCATGGGAGCCGAGATCGATGAGAAGGGGGTTCAGAAGGTCGAGGAAGCCGGTATCGAACGGGTCCCGATCCGATCCGCCCTCGCCTGCCGCAGCCAGCGCGGCGTCTGTGCCATGTGCTACGGACGCGACCTAGCCCGAGGCCAGCTCGCTCAGATCGGGGAAGCCATAGGAATCATCGCGGCCCAGTCGATCGGCGAACCCGGTACCCAGCTCACCATGCGTACGTTCCACATCGGTGGTACTGCCAAGCAGGCGATCGAAAGGACGTCGATCACCAACCGCTACCCGGGCACGATCCGTTTCATCAATCTGAATACGGTTCGCAACCGCGAAGGCGACCTCGTGGCCATGAACCGCAATGGCGAGATCAGTGTCGTGGCAGAGACCGGCCGTGAGCGCGAGCGATTTGTGATCAACTACGGGGCGAAGCTCAAGGTGGAAGAGGGCATGACGGTCGAGCCAGACTCCTTGCTCGCGGAGTGGGACCCCTTCACCATGCCCATCCTGACCGACCTGGCAGGCACGGTAAAATTCGGCGATATTACCGAAGGCCAGACCATGCAGGAGAAGCTCGACCCGGTCACCGGAAAATCGAGCAAGGTCGTCGTGGAATCCAGAGATACCGACGTACGCCCAAGGATCTCCATCAAGGACGAAAAAGGGAAGACGGCCCGGGTGAGATCGGAAGAGCGTCGTGTAGGGAAAGAGTGTAGATCTCGGTGG
>CALBZH010000642.1 GCA_937889795.1 uncultured Syntrophobacteraceae bacterium
CGACCATCCCGAGTGGGGGACAAGTTATTGGGATTGGAGTCTGCAGCCAGTGAGGGGCGATTCGGGTGAGATGGTGGGCCTCGTGCTAACCCGTGTCGACGTGACGGAGCGCAGGCGCGCCCAGGAGGCGCTTCGCCAAAGTGAGCAGCTCCTTCGGACGGTCTTGGAGACCATGCCCGTGGGGGTGTGGATCACCGATCGAGCCGGCACGATCTCCATGGCCAATCCCGCCGCCCTGACAATCTGGGGAGGTGCGCGCTACGTTGGGGTAGAGCGCTACGGAGAGTACAAGGGATGGTGGGCTGATACGGGGAAGCTTATCGAGCCGGAGGAATGGGCTCTCGCCCGTGCTATCAACCGGGGCGAGGTTTCCACCAATGAGATCATCGACATCCAGTGCTTCGACGGAACGCGGAAAACCATTCTGAACTCTGCCTTTCCGATCTCCGACGAGCATCGCCAAATCGTCCGTGCGATTGTTGTCAACCAGGACATCACCGGGCTCAGGCAAGTCGAAAAAGATCTGCGGAAATCCGAAGAACGGCTTCAGCAAAGCATTGGATTGCTTCAAAAGATCGTTGACGGAATCAGGGATCCCCTGATCATGCTCGATAGAGACGGGCGTGTGACGCTGATCAACAAAGCCGCCATGGACTACTACGGTACCCGGGAGCTCGCGAATGTCCTCGGAGTGCCGTGCTTTGAAGGACTGGGAGGGCGGGAGAGCGTTTGTCCCGCGTGCGACTATCCCTTTGCATCGGTTGTCACGGAGCCCGTTACCTTTGAGAGAGCGGGTCTCCACGATCCGAAGAGAGTGGAGAGTGTTACGGTCTATCCCGTTCTAAATGCATCCGGTGAGCGCGATGCGATCATCATCAAGACGACCGATGTGACCCGGACCAAGTTGTTGGATCGCCAGCTTCTTCACAATCAAAAACTCGCCTCTCTGGGGCTCATGACCTCCGGCATCGCCCACGAAATCAATAATCCAAACAGTTTCATCTACTTCAATATTCCGATTCTCCGCCAGTACCTGGAGGAGCTCATGCCGATTTTGGACGAGTATGCGGTCATCCACCCCAATCTTGAACTGCTTCACATGTCGTACGGGGAGCTGAAGGAGGACATCTTCCGACTCCTGGAAAACATGGAGCATGGCTCGCAGCGAATCAACCGGATCGTCGGGGCGCTCAAGGGGTTCGTTCGAAAACGGGAGACCGATGGGCTGCAACCAGTCGATCTGAAGCAGGTGATCGACAAGGTGATCGCCCTCTGTCATGCGGAGATCAAGCGCGAGGTGAAGTCGTTTGAGGTCGTGATCGCACCGGACATCCCGATCATTCGGTCCGACCCGGAAGCCCTCGAGCAGGTCCTGTTGAACCTGATCATCAACGCCGTTCACGCATGCGACAAGGAGGATTCCAGGGTCTGCTTGCGCGTCGATTTGGGCCAGCCGCCCGAGAGCCAGATTCAGATCGAAGTCTCCGACAATGGCATTGGGATCGAAGAAGAGCATCGTGAGATGATCTTCGACCCATTCTTCACGACGAAGCTGTCCTCGATGGGGACTGGACTGGGGCTTTACATCTGCCACCACCGTGTGGAATCCTTGGGCGGGGTGATCGAGGTGGACAGTAGCGTCGGTCAAGGCTCCACCTTTCGTGTCTTGCTTCCGCGGACGGACGCGGAATAGGGCGAAGCCCACAGCCCATTCGAGTTGTGCCAGTTGTTGATCGTTTCATCCACTCCCGAAGGAGCCTGTATGAGCATCCGGATTCTCGTGGTCGATGACGAAAAGGACTTTCTGGAGAGCGTGAAAAGGGGGCTTGTCATTTCGGGGTACAAGAACCTGTGCCTGGCTTCTGACCCGCTGGATGCGCTGCGGCTGGTGGAGAGTGGCGAGTTCTTCGATGTTGCGCTGCTCGACATCACCATGTCCGGGATGAACGGGTTGGAGCTCCTGGAGCGGATCAAGGGCGCCTGTCCGAGTACGGAGTGTATCATGGTGACCGCCATCAACGAGGTGGGAATAGCCGTGCAATGCATGCAGAAGGGGGCTTTGGACTACCTCGTGAAACCTGTTTTGCACGAAGAGCTCGTTTTGAGGATCAAGCGAGCGCTGGAAAGAAAGCATCTGATCGATATTCTCGAGCTGAAGCGTAGTCCCTCCCTGCCGACGCTGAACCATCCCGAGGCCTTTCAGGATATCAGCACCCAATCGGTTTCGGTGCAACGGGCGTTGAAAGAGGCGGAGCTGCACGCGGTGAGCGATCTGCCGGTGCTGATCACCGGAGAAAGCGGGACGGGAAAGGAGCTGCTTGCCCGGGCCATCCACCGGGCGAGCCCCAGGGCCAGGAATCCCTTTGTTGCCATCAACATGGCTTCCATGTCGGAAACCCTGTTCGAGGCGGAATTTTTCGGTCACACCAAAGGGGCGTTTACGGGAGCGGTGGGGGAGCGCTCCGGGTATTTCGAGAGCGCACACAGAGGCTCCCTCTTTCTCGACGAAATTGGCAATCTGCCGCTCAATCTTCAGGCCAAGCTCCTGAGGGTGCTGCAGGAAGGCGAAGTGATGAAGATCGGATCGAGCAAGCCGATGAAAATCGACGTCCGTTTCATTGCGGCAACCAATCAGGATCTGGAGCGCCTCATGGCTAAAGGACAGTTTCGAAAGGACTTGTTCTACCGGCTTCGAGGCGCATGGCTGCAGATGCCGCCCCTGCGAGACCGGTTGGAGGATGTCCCGGTTCTCGTCAGTCGATTCATCAATGAGATTGACCCGGGGCGCAGGCCAAAGGCGGTCGAGCGAGACGTTCTCGCCTTTCTCCAGGGCTACAATTATCCAGGGAACATTCGAGAGCTGCGATCCATCATCGATGTGGCCGCCAATCTGGCGCAGGGGGGCACGATCTCCCTGTCGACCCTGCCAGACTATCTCAAGAAAGCGACCATTCGGGTCGAATCGTCCACTCGGACCCGCCCTGATGGGGCGATGTCTTTGGCCGATGTCGAGAAGTCCTGCATTCTCGCCACCTACGAGAGCGCCGGGCGGAACAAGGCCCAGACGGCCAAACAGCTCCAAATCGGATTAAACACCTTGAGAAGAAAGCTGGAGTCCTATGGGGTTGACTGAGACCGAAGCTGCCAAAACTGAACGGTTCCAGAATGGTGTTGCTTTCTGATGTGCCAGAGAATCCTTTCCGCCGACGCGTAACGACCCCCCAAAATGGAACGGCGGGTGGTTGGCGTGTGGCCACTGCCCCCCGGTTTTTCGTTTGCCCTCCCTCATGCCCATCCCTGTAAACTTAAGGATGATAAAGACTTAGGATGACATTTGCCTTCCTGGCATGGAAGGTGCTCAATCCGCCGTTAGGCTCTCGGGATACAGCCCTTTTGTGTCCCTGAATCACCCTCCCCCAGCCAACGGGACAGACAGCACCCTCGGGATGCCAGGCCCGAGGGAAGGCTGTTCTGTCCCAACCTGGCCCTCGGGTACAGTGGAGGAAGCACATGGGCATCGTAGCACCGGGGCTCTGGGCGTTGGCTGGACACGCGCAAGGCGGAAGCATGGTCGCGAGGCGGATGAATGTGAAGGTGGAGCCCGTGAAGATTCTTCTCATTGATCATGAGACATACCGAATCCAGAGCTTGTCGCGCGGTCTTAGAATCGTGGGCCACCAGGTTTTCGAGGCGAAGACGCTGCAACAGGCGTTGGCGTGTATCCGGCATGAAGCATTCCATCCGGACCTCATCGTCACGGACTGCTCAACGCGCATTCTCTGCAATCCCGAAATGATCCAGACTGTCCAGGAGAGACTTCCGGGGATTCAAGTGGTTGCCACGAGAGACTTTGGGCCAGAGCGCCGGGTGCTGGATTCTCTACCATGGCCGGTCCACTACCTCGACAAACCGTTCACGGATGTCGAATTGCTCCGCCTGGTCGAAACGGCGGGTCCGGAGGCCAAAACGTACTGAGATCGGAGCTTCTGCCCCAGGTGGAGCCGGTTTGGCACGTAGCAGCGAAGCAGCTCAAATCAGGACAAAGGAGGGTGATCATGACGCGAGCTAATCTTT
>CALBZH010000643.1 GCA_937889795.1 uncultured Syntrophobacteraceae bacterium
ACCACCTGCAGCACCACACGCCTCTCGGAGTCCCCCTGTGTGTCATGCGCCCTCCTCTGTTCCATTCCAGTCTCCGTGCGAGAGCTCTCTGTGCGCCGCCTCAGCGTATCTCCGTTGAAATCTATGAAAACGATTGAGACCTCGGGGAAGTGAATAGCCGGACACACAGCTCAGCCGCAGCAGGTCAAAATAAAACGGCGTGACCTGTTGGGTCACGCCGTCTGCTGTCATGGATGGTGCCGAAGGCCGGACTCGAACCGGCACGGGTCTCCCCGCCACCCCCTCAAGATGGTGTGTCTACCAGATTCCACCACTTCGGCATCGATTTGGGCATTATAGCCAAGCGGCCTTGTTTTGCAAGCAATAACTCCTTCAAGGGCCGCCGATCGCGTGTATTCTACTGCTTGGCTCCCGGTGCGGCAGGTTTGGCTCCTTCTGCAGCCGGGGGCGCTTCGGGCTTGGCCGCATCCGGAGCTGGCTGAGCGGGAGGCAGCTTGGCTTCCGCTGGCTCCCCAGTCGGTTGGGCGGTGCTCTGAGCCCCCGCGCCCGGCGCCGGCTGGATCGGCGTCGCTTCAGGAAGCGCTGGGCCCTGTGGCTTTTCGACCGGTGCCTTGTCCATGACCGACTTGGTCGAAGGACCGGAAGACAGGTAGGTCAGCCCCAGGCAGGTGATCATGAACACCACGGCAGCCCCGGTCGTGAGGCGGGTCAGAAACGTGCTGCCTCCCGATCCCCCGAACAGGGTCTGGCTGGCCCCGCCGAAAGCAGCGCCCATTTCCGCGCCTCGCCCCGTCTGCAATAGCACGATCAGGATGAGGGCCAGGCAAGCGACGACATGAAACAACATCAAAAGAGTATACATGGGCTGATCTTGATCCTATTGGGCACGATACTGAACGATCCGTTGGAAGGATGCAACTTCTAGGCTGGCTCCTCCCACCAAAAGCCCGTCCACATCGGCATTTGCCATGAGAGCATCCACATTGTCCGGCTTGACGGAGCCTCCATACACTATCCGTACCGCGTTTGCAATCCTTTTCTCGAAAGACGCGGCGCACCGATCACGGATGAAGGCATGCGCCTCCTGTGCCTGCTCGGGCGATGCAGTCTTCCCGGTCCCGATCGCCCACACGGGCTCGTAGGCGATCACCAGCCGGGTCATTTCGTCTCCCGTGAGGTTCTGACTGACGGCATCCAACTGCCTGGCAAGCACTTCAAAGGTCTTGCCGGCCTCACGCTCATCGAGCTTCTCCCCCACACAAAGGATCGGCGTCAGTCCCGAATGGTAGGCCGCCGTCACCTTCTTCGCGATCATGTCGTCGGTTTCGAGGAAAATGTGCCGCCTTTCGGAATGACCGATGATGACGTATTCACAGCCGATGTCCTTGAGCATGACGGTTGAAATCTCGCCGGTGAAGGCCCCTTTTTCCTCCCAGTGGCAGTTCTGGGCCGCCACACGGAACCCCTCCTGCCGCACCGCCGTCCTCACGGCAGCGAGCGCGGTAAACGGGGGACCGATCACCACCTCCCGATCCGTCAGCGGACCGATCAGCCCCTGGAATTCCTCCACAAAGGAAATCGCCTCCGCCATGGTCTTGTACATCTTCCAATTCGCCGCAATCAGCGGTTTTCTACTCTCCATTTTTCTCCTCCGGATCACTCGGAAATGCACCCGGACGGCGAGGACTCATTTCGAGCCGCACGCCTCCAAGGCGGCAACCCCGGGAAGCGTCTTCCCCTCCAACATCTCCAGAAACGCACCGCCTCCCGTAGAAACGTAGCTCACCTTATCGGCCATGCCGGCCTGACGCACGGCAGCGGCGGAATCCCCGCCCCCGATCACGGTGAGCGCGTCGAGGCCGCCCAGGAATTCGGCCATGGCAAACGTCCCCTTGTGAAAGGGCTGCTTCTCGAAGACCCCGAGCGGTCCGTTCCAGACCACCGTCTTGCAGCTCGTGAGGACCGACTGGAACAACTCCGTCGTCCCCGTCCCAACGTCCAAAATCTGCATATCCGCGGGAACCGCGTCCACGGACACCTGACGGACATCCCCGGTGGCATCCAACCCCGGCGAGATCACGGCATCCACCGGCAAATAGACCTTCACGCCCCGATCGCCGGCCTTGGCAAGCAGGCTCGCCGCCGTTTCCACGAAGTCATCCTCGACAAGGGATTTCCCCACCGACATGCCCTTGGCCTTGAAGAACGTGTTGGCCATGGCGCCGCCGATCAGCAGGCAATCGGCTTTCTGGATCAGGTTTTCCAGGAGCTCAATCTTGGTCGAAACCTTCGCCCCCCCGATCACCATGGCGAGCGGCCGTTTAGGCTCGACCATGGATTGGTTGAAATATTGGACCTCTTTGATCAGTTGGTACCCGGCCACGCAGGTCCCGACGAATCGTGTGATGCCGTGGACGGAGGCATGGGCCCGGTGGGAAACCGCAAAGGCGTCGTTCACATACACATCCGCCAGCGCGGCCAACTGCCGCGAGAAGCCCTCATCGTTCTTCTCCTCCTCGGGATGAAACCTCAGGTTCTCGAGCAGCAGGACGTCTCCCTGTCTGAGCCCGTTTACCAGATTTGTCACGGCTTCCCCAACGCAATCCGGTGCCAGCGTCACGGGGACCTTGAGCAGTCCGGCCAGGTAATCGGCGACGGGCTTCAGGGAGAACTCTTCGTTGACCTTGCCCTTGGGACGCCCCAGATGCGAGGCCAAAACCAGCTTTCCCCCACCGTTCAGCACCTTTTCCACACTTGGCACGATGGCCCGAATCCGCAGGTCGTCCTTGACGCGCCGCTCCTTGTCGAGCGGCACGTTGAAGTCGACCCGCATGAAAACCCGTCGACCGGAGAGTTGAACGTCATCAAGCGTCTTGATCATGCGCCCCTCCTCTTCATCAACCGAGTGATTCCGCGATCATGGTGGCCAAATCCACTACGCGATTCGAGTAGCCGTATTCATTGTCGTACCAGCTAAAGATCTTGACCATTCGACCGCCGATGACGTTGGTCAGAGCCGCGTCGACGCTCGACGAAAAGGACGTGTGATTGAAGTCCACCGAAACCAGCTCTTCCTTCACAAACTGGAGAATTCCCTTCAGCGGACCGTTCGCCGCCTCTTCCAGGACTCCGTTGACTTCCTCCTTCGTCACGTCGCGCCCAACCCGGCAGACCAGATCGACCAAGGAGACATTGGGCGTGGGCACACGAATGGCGACACCGTCCATTTTCCCTTTGAGCTCCGGGATAACCTCGGCCACGGCTTTGGCCGCCCCGGTGGTGGTCGGGATCATGGACAGAGCCGCAGCCCGCATCCGGCGCCGGTCCTTGTGCAGGGCATCGAGCAGCCGCTGATCCATGGTGTACGAGTGAATGGTGGTCATGAGCCCATGCTCGATCACGAACCGATCCTGTAGCAAAGCCGCGATGGGAGCCAGGCAGTTGGTGGTGCACGATGCGTTGGACACGATATGATGGGAGCGCGGCTCGTAAGAGCTCTCGTTAACGCCCATGACGAACGTCGCGTCCATTCCTTTGCCGGGAGCCGTGACAATGACCTTCTTGGCGCCGGCATTGATGTGCTTCAGGCAGCTGTCCCGGTCGACGAAGAGACCGCTGCTCTCCAGCACGATGTCCACCTTCAGCTCGTGCCAGGGCGACTGGGCGGGATCCTTCACCTTGAGGGCCTGGTACTCCTTGCCGTCCACGATGATCGAGCTTTCGGTGGCCTTCACGTCGTGGGGCCAAACGCCGTGGACCGAGTCGTATTTGAGCAGATGCGCCAAATCGGTCGGCGTCGACAGGTCATTGAACGCGACGATTTCAAGGGGCACCTTCCTATCCAGAATGACGTGAAACAAGGTGCGCCCGATCCGCCCGAAACCGTTGATTGCTACTCGAACCGTCATGATCCCCCTCCTTTCAATCCTTGGACTCCAAGATTAAGGATGTAATGCCGCGCAACAATCACTGAGCTCTTGCGTCACGCCCCTCACATCATGCGGGCAATGCTCACTGTGCGATCGCCCAAGATCGGAAGAGCACACGTCTGAACTCCAGTCACGAGTGGATAT
>CALBZH010000644.1 GCA_937889795.1 uncultured Syntrophobacteraceae bacterium
CCTGGTGCCCGGCTACGAAGCCCCGGTCAAGCTGGCCTACTCGGCCCGCAACCGCAGCGCCTCCGTTCGTATCCCGATGTATTCCGCATCGCCGAAGCTGAAGCGCCTCGCGGTTCGGTTCCCGGATCCGTCCTGCAACGGTTACCTCGCCTTCAGTGCCCTGCTCATGGCGGCTCTGGACGGCATCGAAAACCGGATCAACCCGGGCGAGCCCCTGGATCGCGACATTTACTCCATGACGCCCGAAGAGCTGGCCAATGTGCCCTCCACCCCGGGCTCCCTCGATCAGGCCCTGGAGGCGCTCGAGAAGGATCACGAGTTCCTGCTCAAGGGCGACGTGTTCACGGAAGACGTCATTCGGACCTGGATCGAGTACAAGCGTGAGAACGAAGTGGATGCCCTACGCATGCGTCCGCATCCCCATGAGTTCAAGCTGTATTTCGACATTTAAACACCAATGCTCCGCGCGGTGGAAACGCCGCGCGGATCCACACTCGACTCTGGATGCTGGATGAAAGACCCCTGTCAGCGAAAGGGGCGCTTCATCCGGCGTCCTGCATTCCACGTACATCCGCATCAGAGTCCTTCATCTAGAACGTCTTGCCTGCAACAGGGCCATTTTGGTATTTCCGAGGGTGTTGAGAAAATTCTTGACTGAACCGATTTTGGTGTTATAAGGGCGGCAGTCAAAAAGGGATTCAGGCGCTTCTTTTTGGAGTGAAAAGGAAAAGATGGAAGACTGCGACAGTAGCGATAAGCGTTGCAGGCACAAATGGTCGAGCTATAGAAGATGCGGGAATTCGTGGGTGAGGTGCAGCATGCGGAAACCCTGAGGGTGATCTGGTGCGTACTCACGAAGACCCGAGCCTTGGCTCGGGTTTTTTTGTGCCGAGAAACCGGACAGGAGGCATGAGCCATGAAGGTAGTGTTCATTCGAGGTCGGAATCGGCTTGAGACGCGCAAGAAAGCATTGGATTTCTGGTTCAGTCACAGAGATCAATTCAGTTGTACCATGAAGGATTTCCTCAGGAAGTGCTCCACGGATCCTTCAGGGCGTGTGATCATGTACAAGGAGTAATCCATGGATACCGACGATCCTCACGATTCGGGCAACTCGCCCAAGGGCTGAAGGCGCATTCTCCTTCAGCCCTTTTTTTAGCCTGCCTCCGGATTTTCCCAACCGCTTTCAAGGTTTCCTGCCAACCTCCTCATCGGTCGATCACTTGCCCCTTCCCGGAAATTCAGTTTTGCCAGCCGGGGAATTCCTGATTTGTGTCCGCATTTGGCTGATCTACTCTCTTTTGTGATTGACCCGTCCGGAATTGCTTGCTAGAAGTTTCGCAAACTTGGAGGTAGGCTGCGCGCTGGGTCGATCCTGGGCCCGGAACATAAAGTTTTGCTGCGAAAACGGTCATGAAGAGAGGAGGCGATCATGTTTCAGTGGGGTGGTTTTCTATGTGCGGAGCTCAAGAGGAGTGTCGCCAGTGCGCTTCCTTGGGATGTCCCCTGGTATGATCCGAGCCATACCGTCTTTTTTGCTGCACTGTACGGTGCCCTGGGTGTCATTGGGATCGGTGTCCTGGCTGCCCTCCTGATCACGATCAAGCGGCTGAAATCAGGCGACGCCCACAGCCACCACTAAACGATCTGTATCAGATCCAGCGGATCCATCCCCTGGTTTTCACGGGGCGATGCCGAGTCAGTGCAAGGACGAAGCGCCATGGGCTCCGTCCTTGCCCCGGGCTCCCGCATTGCGGCATGAGTCACTCTCACCGACCGAGACTCCACGACCGTTCAGTTATGGCGGTTTCGACTCCCTTCCAATTGCGCCTTTCACCATCGATCGAAAGTGCCGAACCATAGATGACGCGTTCGGACGGCCGCTGACGTCTTGCAGCAGGCGTTGTCATGGACCAATGGAGGTAACCGAATGAATCCCAAGGCTTTTCGGGAATACGATATCCGTGGCGTGGTTGACGAAGACATTCTGGATCGTGACGTGGTTTTGCTCGGGAGAGCGTGCGGGGCCTACATGAGGGCGCAGGGCCGGCACCGGGTAGTGGTTGGCCGGGACTGCCGGTTGAGCTCTGAGCGGTACCTGAAGCTGTTGCTTGAAGGGATGCTCGCGGCCGGCTTGGATGTTGTCGATGTGGGAGTCTGCACATCACCGCTGTTGTACTTCGCGATTCGCCACCTGAAGCGTGAGGGCGGCATCATGATTACGGCCAGCCACAACCCGCCCGAATACAACGGTTTCAAGGTCTGCAACGGATTCGATACCATTTCGGGGGCTGAAATTCAGAAAATCCGTCGGATCATGGAAAGATCGGAAGAGCGTCGTGTAGGGAAAGAGTGTAGATCTCGGTGGT
>CALBZH010000645.1 GCA_937889795.1 uncultured Syntrophobacteraceae bacterium
GACCACCGAGATCTACACTCTTTCCCTACACGACGCTCTTCCGATCTGCAGGTGTGGACTTTGGCAATCATGCGTCTACTGTCTCGAGGTCTGAAGCATCGGCTGCTTTCCCGGTAATTTGCCGCTGAGGTTTGCTCCCTTTCATAGGACCCTTAACGGCCAAACGTCCTGGCATTATGAGTCCTTTTTCCTTGTGTCAGCTCCGCCCTTTTTGATATTAGCTCGATCAGATTCCCCCTAAGCCTGGGTGGTGGAACTGGTAGACACAAAGGACTTAAAATCCTTTGGGGCTTGTCCCCGTGCGGGTTCGATTCCCGCCCCAGGCACCAATTTGCAGACGTACGGGGTGTTGCTGAGGGGTTCAAATCGGGCACTTTGTCCCCACTCTTTTCATGCCTCGCCTCGTTGTCAACACTCCGGAGAGGCATGGAGAAGAGCGCCCTCCCCACGAATACACCATGAGGTCAAGGATGGATAGCACGTCCCCTAGGCCTTTCATGTTCGAGCTTCTGCAAAGATGATCGTTGCACAACCTTTCATGGTCTCCTTCAATAAGGAGGGGCGTTGATGACCCGACTATGCAATGATGAATGCAGCCCTCTTGTGCGTACGCTGACGTTACACAACGTCCTATCCTACGGACCCGATACGCCGCCTATTGCCCTGCGGAAGCTCAATGTCCTTATCGGTCCCAACGGCTCAGGCAAATCCAATCTCATTGAGATCTTGACGCTGCTCAGGGCTGCCCCCGGGGACTTGCGCGATGTCATTCGCAAAGGGGGACAGGTCAGGGAGTGGATCTGGAAAGGGAATCCCAAGGGGGAGGCCTCAGTGGATGCAGTGGTCAGCAATCCCCATGGAAGACAGTCGCTTCGACATGTCTTGTCTTTCCGCGACGAAAAGCTAGCGCTCTGTCTGTACGATGAGCGGATAGAAAATGAACTCCCTGATCATGGTGAAACCGACCCCTATTTTTATTACCGCTATCAGCGGGGGCAGCCCATTCTCAACATTGGAGGAGAAAGACGAAGTCTGAGGCGGGAGACAGTCGAGCAGGATCAATCGATCCTCGCGCAACGAAGAGATCCGGAGACGTACCCCGAAGTATCCTATCTATCGAGTGCATACGAGAAAGTCAGAGTGTATCGTGAATGGACCTTTGGTCGTAACGCGGTTTTTCGGGAGCCTCAGAAAGCAGACATGCGTAACGACCGACTGGAGGAGGATTTTTCAAACCTAGGCCTTTTCCTGAATCGGCTGCGTCGAACGCCAAAAGCAAAACAGGCGATTCTCGAAGGGCTTGAAGATCTCTACGAGGGGCTCAGCGACTTTGACGTAAGCATTGAAGGGGGCACTGTGCAGGTCTTCTTCACCGAAGGCGACTTTACGATCCCTGCAACCCGGCTGTCAGATGGCACGCTCCGTTACCTCTGCTTGCTCGCAATTCTCTGTGATCCTGAGCCACCGCCGCTCATCTGCATTGAAGAGCCGGAGCTCGGTCTGCATCCGGATATTCTGCCCAAGGTAGCGGACCTGCTCATCAGTGCTGCTGAGCGGGCACAGCTCATCGTCACGACCCATTCCGATATCCTTGTCGATGCGATGACGGAAACGCCGGAAGCGGTTCTGATCTGCGAAAAGCATGACGGGAAAAGCCAGATGACGCGCCTGGATGCACAGCGGCTAAGTGACTGGCTGGAGAAATATCGACTGGGCGAGCTCTGGACCCGAGGTGAGTTGGGAGGGACGCGCTGGTGAAGGTGAAGATCTACGTTGAGGGTGGCGGCGACAGCAAGGAACTGCACTCCCGGTGCCGCAGAGGGTTTCGAAAGCTCATCGAGAGGGCGGGGTTCGTGAGGCGGATGCCGGCCGTCGTGGCCTGCGGAGGCCGGGGCAATGCGTTTGACCTGTTTAGGACGGCTGCCACAAGCGGCGACCCTGCCCTATATCCCATGCTCTTGCTGGATAGCGAAGATCCGCTCACGGAGTCGGCTGACGAACGGACCTCGGCTGTGGCCTGGTATCATTTGGGGTCTCGCGATGGCTGGATGCGGACCGATGACATGGAGGATGATCAGGCCCAGTTGATGGTAACTTGCATGGAAACGTGGATCATGGCGGATCGGACGGCTCTCCGTACCACGTTTGGGGCAGCGCTTCGGATGAACGCGCTCCTGCCGGAAATGAATCTGGAAACAAGACCCAGGCGAGAGGTGCAGCAGGCGCTAGAGACCGCCACAAAGGATTGCGGCCGCGACAAAGCGTATCGTAAGGGCCGCAAATCCTTTCAGGTGTTGGAGCAATTGGATCCGATAACCCTCAGGCGGCACCTGCCGTACTTTCAGAGGTTTGTTGACGCCCTCAACCGCCATCTGTCGTGAGTCTACCAATGAAGCATGTTGGCCTGGAGGCGGCGGAGAGGGCGTTGAGCGACATGGTTCCCGGTGGCAAAGGAGGTCTCGCTTTCGGAAGCTTGCGAGATCAGCAGGAACCGATACGTGCTCCTGCCTCCCACCTGGGATCGGTCGCCCACGCTGCCTTATCCGATCGGTCGGCTCCAAGGAAGTGAGCTTCAATTCGGAATTCAGCGTCCAGGACACCTGTCGGGACCAACCGCCGGACGCATCGGCGACGCTGCCTCACAGGATGGTGGCGGGAGGATTCGAGCCCCTTGACGAGGAACCTCGGCCTCTCGTCCACATGGCCTGGCTCAGTACTCCGCCTACGCGACTTAACCCACCTGGTAGCGTTCCATCCGAGGCATGGCCTCTCCGTTGGAAGAGCCGGACAAACCGCTCAGATGGTCATGAGCCGAGAGGAGCAGTCGTTCCGTCGACTCCCACGAAATACATGCGTCGGTGATCGAAACACCGTATTTCATGGTCGACAGCTGGCAAGTGTTCTTCTGGCTTCCCTCATGGAGATTGCTCTCGAGCATGAGCCCGACGATCCCGGGGTTTCCGTCCATCCGCTGGTTGATCGCATCCTGCCAGACGACCGACTGGAACCGGTGGTTCTTGCGGGAGTTGTCGTGGGAGCAATCGATCATGATGCTTTCGGGCAGGTTTTTCTTTCTCAAGAGCTCCAGGGCTTCCATCACACTGACCGAGTCGTAATTCGGGCGGGTGCCCCCTCGAAGCACAAGATGCGTGTGCGGATTGCCGGTGGTCTGGACGATGCATGTCTGGCCGTGAGAATCGATTCCAAGGAAACTCTGGGGAGCAGATGAGGCGATGATCGCATTGATGGCCGTATCGAGACCTCCGTCAGTGCAGTTCTTGAACCCCACGGGCATGGAAAGCCCGCTGGCCATTTCGCGGTGCGTTTGGGATTCGGTGGTACGAGCTCCGATCGCGCTCCAGCTGACCAGGTCCGCGATGTACTGTGGGGTGATCGGGTCGAGCATTTCGGTGGCGGTAGCCACGCCCATCCCGGTGATTTTCAGAAGGAGGCTTCTCGCCTTTCGGAGCCCGGAAACGATGTCGTTGGAACCGTCAAGCCAGGGGTCATTGATCAGCCCCTTCCAACCCACCGTGGTTCGTGGCTTCTCAAAATAGACCCGCATGACCAGATGAAGCGTATCGCCGACTCTTTCGCCCAAGTCCCTGACCCGCTGAGCGTACTCCAAAGCTGCCATTTCATCGTGGATGGAGCATGGCCCAATAATGGCGAGCATTCTGTGGTCCCTCTTCTCCAGGATGCTGGAGATGATTTCACGGCTCTGGACCACCGTTTCATGGGCCTTCTCCGTCATGCGAAATTCCTGTTTCAGGGTCACCGGTGATATGAGCGGCGTGAATTCCCTGATGCGAATGTCTTCGATACGCTGCATGATCCGTCTCCTTCCTCTGCTCAAAAAAAAGGGGCTGATGTCTTTGACCCACAGCCCCCGGAAACAAAAGAGCCGCAGGTTGCGTCTACCCGCGGCTCTTGATGCTCAAACAGTGCTCAACGACGCATCATGGCAGCCTCCAGGCAGACGCTTTGGAATAATAAAAATAAAAGCAATAATAAAAGCTTCTGCCCATTCGGCTCATGAACAACTCCATCGTTAAACCATTCCCTTGACACTCAGACAACATCTTCACGATACCCGTAACCGACGGGCACACGGCTGTCAAGAACAAATTGAGTCCCGCTGGCTTCCGTTTGCAGAAAACCAGAGGACCCTCACGGGTGCCGCTGGAGAGTCCCGTCTCCTGCCCATTGCTTTGAATGACGGCTTGAAGGGTGGATGTCGCCCGGCTGATTCAAGGCATAAGGCGTTCCTGCCGAAAGAGGGTGTGTTGTCGCACACAGCTCTGGTCCTCCTCGTGTTCAGAAAGATGGTTAAGGCTGTTTCTTGCTGCTCCTCACGTTCTTCAGCTCGGAGGGAATGAATTCGCGATGAAAAGGTTGACCCTGAATCTCAAGCTGCTCTTTGGTGGAATAGGCCTCGTGCTGATTCCGACTCTCATGATTGGATTCTATGCGCTTCACAACACAACGGATGCCCTGCGGGATGCGTCGAACAGCGAGCTCCTCGCCGTGGCAAAGGGCGCCGCCGATATGGTTGACGTTGCCATGAACGCCGAAATAGCGATGGTCAGGGAGATCGCTTCGGGCAAAACGTTGGTTGAAGTGGCCTCGCAGGTGAGCCGGTCGGGGAGCGCCTCCGAGCTGAATGACGTGGGAGGTCTCTCCCAGCGGCTCGTCAACACGATGAAACAGGTCGGAAGTCAGTATGAGAGCATCATCGTCGTGGACCCGAACGGGGTCATCTACGCTGACGGAGCGGGTGGCTCCTACAAAGGGATCTCCATCGCTGACCGCGAGTATTTCCAGATCGCCAAAGCTGGGAAAGCCAATGTCGGGCAGGTCATCAAATCCAAGAAGACCGGTAACCCCGTCGCTCCCGTGGCGTCTCCCGTGCTAGGGTCATCGGGTGAGGTGGTCGGTGTGGCCGCTGTCGTCGTGAAAACGGACGCCCTCATTGAGAGGATCGCTGGGACCAAGGTCGGAAAGACCGGTTACACATTTATGGTGGACAAGGATGGGACCGCGATCGCCCACCCCAAGAAAGATCTCATCCTGAGTGCGAACATCCAGAAGCTCAAAGGGATGGAATCGATCACGGAAAAGATCCTGGGCGGACAGCAGGGCGTCGAGTCTTACCGATTCCAGGAAGCGGACAAGACGGGTGGATTCGCTCCTGTTCCAACCGCGCAGTGGCGCGTGATCACGACCCTCGACAACGATGAATTCCTCGCCCCCGTGCGCTCCATCCGAAACGGGATCCTTGCGATGGGATCCATCATGCTTGGCGTGTCGGTCGCGATGGTTCTCTTCTTCGCGCGCGGCGTCTCGAAGCCCATCACTCGCGTTGCTCAAGGTCTTGGAGATGGGGCGGAGCAGGTTGCCTCGGCATCCTCACAGGTTTCGTCGGCCAGTCAGCAGCTCGCCGAAGGGGCATCCGAGCAGGCCGCAGCCATCGAGGAGACATCGTCATCGCTCGAAGAAATGTCGTCGATGATCCGCCAAAACGCGGAAAACGCCGGCAACGCCAATCGCCTCATGGAGGACGTGAAGCGCATTGTGGATCGCGCCAGCAGTTCGATGGTCCGTCTGACGGGGTCGATGCAGGAGATCTCATCGGCAAGCGAAGACACGCAGAAGATCATCCGGACCATCGATGAAATCGCGTTCCAGACCAATCTTCTGGCCCTCAACGCCGCTGTCGAGGCGGCCCGGGCGGGCGAGGCGGGTGCCGGATTCGCGGTGGTGGCCGACGAAGTGAGGAATCTCGCCATGAGGGCTGCTGATGCGGCCAAGAATACAGCCGGTCTCATCGAAGCCACCGTCAAGCGGGTCAAGGAAGGGGCCGAGTCTGTCACGACGACCAGCCAGGAGTTCAAGGAGATCGTGGTCAGCGTGAACAAGTCCGGAGATCTGGTGAGTGAGATTGCGGCAGCCTCTTCCGAGCAGGCACAGGGCATCGAGCAGATCAGTCGCGCGGTGAGCGAGATGGAAAAGGTGGTGCAGCAGAATTCGGCAACGGCGGAAGAATCCGCCGCCGCCGCCGAGGAGATGAATGCTCAGGCCGAGCAGATGAAGGCCCATGTGGCAGGCCTCACGGCGATCGTTGGGATGGAGAAGGCAGCCGGCTCCCGTCTCAAGATGCCATTCTCTTCCAAAAGAAGCGGCACCCAAACGAGCCTGACACCCGTGCTGGCCGGAGAAGGCGTTTCTCATTCACCCGTTTCTTCGGCAAAGGCCAATGGCAATGGCGCATCCAAGCATCCTCGCAACGGCACCCTGCAGAAGATGCGACCGGAAGACCTTATCCCTTTCGAGGGAGAAGACTTCTAAAAGCTCGGTGAGAGTAAGCCCTATCCCGGATTTATGGGAACAGGCGGTCCGAGGGGCTGGAGGTCTTGGTCCCACCTACGGGATTCATCAATGTTGACTTAGGGAGGGGGAGACGCGGGGAACGCCAAATGCGATGGTCATTGCCTCCAATTCCGGGG
>CALBZH010000646.1 GCA_937889795.1 uncultured Syntrophobacteraceae bacterium
ATCATGCCGGGCGTCCTGATCGTCGAGGCGATGGCGCAAGCTGGGGGGCTTCTGGCATACACGCAGCTGCCGGAATGTCAAGGGAAGGCGGTCTACTTCATGGGCATGGACAAGGTGAAGTTCCGCAAGCCCGTGCGCCCGGGCGACCAGCTGATCTTCAAGCTCAAGCTGCTTCGGCAGCGGGGGGCCGTCTTCAAGATGAAGGGCGAAGCCTTCGTGGACGACCAGCTCGTGGCGGAGGCCGAGCTGATGGCGACGATTGATCCCGGCAAATCCGATTCCGAGGATTGAGATTCCGAACAGAGGAGTGACGGACCTTGGCTGTGATTCATCCCACGGCGATCGTGTCTCCGGATGCGCAACTGGCCGATGACGTGACTGTCGAAGCCTACTCGATCATCGGGCCCCATGTCGTGATTGGGACCGGTTGCGTGATCGGCCCCCATGCGGTGATCGACGGATGGACTACCGTCGGGGAGCGCACAACGGTGGGTCCGTTCTCGTCGATCGGCGGTCCTCCGCAGGACTTCAGCTATGCGGGCGAGCCCACCCGGGTGCTCATCGGAAACGACTGCGTCATCCGTGAAAACGTTGCCATCCATCGCGGGACTCAGCGCGGAGCCGGAGTCACCCGGATTGGCGACCACTGCTATCTCATGGCCACGTCGCATGTGGCCCATGACTGTCAGCTGGGACATCACGTGATTCTGGCCAACGGCGCGACCCTCGGGGGCCATGTCCATCTGGGGGACCACGCTTCGATCGGCGGCCTTGTGGCGCTTCATCAGTTCGTGCGAATTGGCACCCATGGGTTTATCGGCGGCATGTCCGGTCTCCGGATGGATTTCCCTCCATACATGCTGGGCTTCGGGGCGCCAGCCAAGCTCTATGGTCCCAATGTGGTCGGGCTGCGTCGGCATGGAATCCCCACCGCCAATATCCAAGCGTTGAAGCGGGCTTACCGCATGATCTTTAAATCCGGGCTCATTCTGAAGGATGCGGTTGAAAAGGTCCGAGCGGAGATAGAGCTCGTACCGGAAGTCGAGACGCTGCTGACGTTCATGACAGCGCCCTCCAAGCGAGGAGTTACAAGGGAATCGGTATGATGGAATGCGACTCGCCGGAGAGGGCTCCTGACGGCCGTGTGGGGCTTATTGCCGGGGGCGGACAGTTTCCGCTTCTGTTTGCCCATGCGGCGCGCCAGGCGGGTGTCGACGTGGTGGCCGTCGGGTTTCAGGGGGAAACGGACCCGGCCTTGGCCAAGTATGTGGGTGACTTCCGGATGCTCAAGCTGGGACAGCTGAACGCCCTGATCCGGACATTCAAGGACGTCGCCATCACGCGAGCCGCCATGGCGGGGACGATCAACAAGACCAAGCTCTATGCGCGGATTCGCCCCGACTGGCGTGCCGTCAAATTTCTGAACAAGCTCCGGCACAAGAAGGATGACTTTCTGCTGCGCGCCTTGGCTGAGGAGCTTGAATCGGAAGGGATCTGCATCGAGCCTTCAACATTATTCCT
This sequence comes from uncultured Syntrophobacteraceae bacterium, assembly GCA_937889795.1. Classification (GTDB taxonomy): domain Bacteria; phylum Desulfobacterota; class Syntrophobacteria; order Syntrophobacterales; family Syntrophobacteraceae; genus CALBZH01. Next base: position 1,522 of record CALBZH010000646.1, read on the forward strand.
GCCGGAATTGCTTGCCCCCGAAGGGGTGCTGACCCGGAGGAAGCCCAACCGGCGCGAGCTGCTGGATCTGCAGTTTGGCTGGAAGACCGCCAAGGCCATGGGGTACCTCGATGTCGGTCAGTGCCTGGTGGTCAAGAACCAGGCCGTGGTTGCCCTCGAGGGCATCGACGGGACGGATGCGACCATTCTGAGGGGGGGGCGGCTGTGCGGTGAGGGCGCAATCGTCGTCAAGGTCAGCAAGCCGAATCAGGATCTGCGGTTCGATGTTCCCGCGGTGGGATTCGACACGATTGAGACGATGAAGCGTGTGAAGGCGCGCGTGCTCATGGTCGAGGCCGGAAAGACGTTGATGTTCGATCGAGACAAGATGATCGATGCCGCCAACGCCGCCAAGATCACGATCGTGACCAAGCGAGACAGCGATATGCCTGCCGTGGACCTGTCCGACGTTCTGGACATGCGGGTCTCGGACGAGGCGGCGCTGCGTCGTATTCACCGGGTCGTTTCGGCCCCGAAGGCTCCCGCTTTTGTGCGACGCCCTTTTTCGGATGCGGTGAGGGTGGGCGTGATCGGTGTCGGTTACCTCGGGCGCTTCCACGCCCAAAAGTATGCTCGACTGCGGGAGGCCAGCCTGCTTGGCGTGGTGGACGTGGACCTCGCCCAGGCCCAGCGCATCGCAGAGGAAGTGAAGACGGAAGCCTTTAGCGACTATCGAGCCCTGATCGGCCGCGTGGATGCCGTGAGCGTGGTGACGCCCACACCGTCCCACTACGCCATCGCGAAGGAATTCCTGGAAGCGGGGGTTCACGTGCTTCTGGAGAAGCCCATGACCCAGACGCTGGACCAGGCCGATGAGTTGATTCGAATCGCGCGGGAGAGGCATTGTGCCCTTCAGGTCGGGCATCTCGAACGCTTCAACTCCGCTTTCCAAGCGGTCTACCCGCGGCTCAAGAACCCCATGTTCATAGAGGCTGACCGGCTGGCGCTCTTCAACGAGCGGGGACTCGAGGTCGATGTCATTTTGGATCTGATGATCCACGACATCGACATCGCGCTCCACATCGTGGAGGCGCCGCTCGAGCACATTCGTGCCACCGGGGTTTCCGTTCTCACTTCCCTTCCGGACATCGCCAGCGCCCGACTGGAATTTGCCAACGGGGCCATCGCCAACTTGAATGCGAGCCGGATCTCCATCAAGAACATGCGCAAGCTCCGCATCTTCCAGGAAACCTGTTACGTTTCCGCGGACTATGGGAATAAGCGGGCTTACATGGTTTTCCGGGAGCAGGAGGCGGATGAAGCGGGGTACCCGCAGATTTCCATCGAGGAGCTCGAAATCGAGGAGGTCGATGCCCTTGAAGAGGAGACGGCATCGTTTCTCCGTTGCGTGCGGACAGGGGAGAAGCCTTATGTGGACGGCGTTCAGGGCCGTCGCGCCTTGGCCGTGGCTCTGGATATTTCGCGGCAGATCGAAGAGCAGCTGAGAGAGAAATGCTATATTCCGGGAAGCGGCGTCTCCAAGTATTCGTGAGCGCAGGCGAAGCGTCGGGGGACTTGCATGGGGCGGAGATGGTGCGCGCTCTCCGAGCCATCGAGCCGGATACCCGCATCACCTGCCTCGGAGGTGGCCGTTTGCGGCAGGCCGGGGCCGAGGTGCTCGTCGACAACCGGGACATCGCGGTGGTTGGGCTGTTCGAGGTGGTCCGGCATCTGCGTATCATCCACGCCGCATGGAAAACCATTCGTGATCACCTGTTGACTTCGCGTCCGGATGTGATCGTCCTGATCGACTTCCCGGATTTTAACTTTCTTTTGGCTCGCCAGATCGGAAGAGCACACGTCTGAACTCCAGTCACGAGTGGATA
>CALBZH010000647.1 GCA_937889795.1 uncultured Syntrophobacteraceae bacterium
GATGCACCTTGGGGCTCATGAGTCCGAAATATGGCATTGGACGTCCCATGTCTTGACTCCAGAGGATGGCCAGGATGACAAAAGCTAACTCGATACTGATCTGTCTTGTCATGATATTTGCTGGGGGCACGCCCTCCTCGCTTTTTATGCACGTGAAGATCCAGGGCCTTGAAAGATCTCAGGCATCGTTCATCTCATCGCATTCAGCGTATGCAAAAGAAGTCGAGACAGGCTGTGATTTCAAAGCGATTGACTCACTGTTACAGGTTGAGGGAATGAAGCTCGATCCCAACACCAAGAGGATCATCGAGCTTCTGGATGCCTGTCTTGATTTCAATCCGAGGGAAAAAGAAGCCTGGGTGAGGTTAGGCAAATCTTTAGCCTGGGGTGTCGCCAAATCGAGGCATGCCGAATCTGCCCGGGAAGCCTGGACGAGAGCCTACGAACTGGATCCGAGAGACTGCCACATGGGAGCCCTCCTGGCTCGAAGTCTAGGTGGGGAAGAGGGCAGGCAGGCTGTCAGACACCTGGTTCAAGACCACCCTCGATGTGCCGATGCCTTATACCTGGAAGCTGCGGTCCTCTCCTCTTCAGGGCAGGAGCGAGTCAGACTATTGGAGAAATCTCTTGCGGCGTTCAGGTCTGCGGAAGCTTTCCTCGCCCTGGGACAGGAATGCATCCGCTTGCGAAAGTTCCATGAAGCCATCCCCCCTCTTACTCACGCTCTGGATGCCCCTGTGCTCTTCAATGAGTATTGGGGTTATCACGGCTGGGCCACTACTCATGCTCAACTGGGACTCGCTTGGGCACACTTCAAAGCGGGGCACCCAAAGGAGGCCGGAGACTATTTTCGGCTATTCAATAAATCCATGCATGACCCTGGACCATGGCATGATTTGACCCAAGACGAGGAGACGTGGCAAGACATCCTGCAGACCAAGTTGAGACGAGCACCAAGAGGAAGGGGAAAATGAATCGAGGGGGAGTACGCGGCCATTGATCTACGCATCGAGATTCCACCGCCAGGAGTTTGAGGTAATATTCGCGGGCATCAAGATTGCGACCAGTCAGTAAGGCCGTGCGTGGGTTAATCCCTGCTTGGGTCAGCCAGTCTGCCCATGAAGAGAATGCCGCCAGAACGGTTGTCACGAATGATGTAGACAAAAGGCCGATCGGCCACGAATGACACGGGCTCGGCAGGTCTCGGGGCAGCCGTTGGTGCGATCACGGCCGTAGCCGCGGCAGCTTCAGTGCCTTCCTCTCTGAGGTCCACGAACGCTTGATGAATGGCGAGGCCAATGTAGAGGGGCTCGTTAAGAACGTTGGCTATCCCGGTGAAGTTGGCCTGACCAGCCATGAAGGCCTTCCTCATGCCCAGAGCGGTCAAAGCGCTGCTGAGCTCAAACTTGCTGCTCAACTTGAACTTCGGCAGAGATAAAGCCACTGAGACCGACTTGCTTTTCTCGATCCATGAAGCCAGTTTCTCCGACGTTATGGATCCCTCCAGAGCCGCCAACCCATCGACTTCGTTCGGCAATAGAATGAGCAACGAGGCCTGGTTCTTTTCGTAAGGAATGTTCAGCAGCCTGAAACCATCCAACTCCGCGAGGCTGCAGAAGTGTGTCTGGTTCATCATCTCGACATCCACATCCTTGACGGGAGAAACGTGAAATTTCTCCTTCTTCGTGTTGCCCTTTCTGAATTGCTCCTCCCAGGCGGCCCTGAAATAGATGGCGTTGGTCAGCACCAACCGGGTATCTGGTTTGAGTAGACCTGGAGCGATGAGGTTCTGGATTTTGGAGGATGTTTGATCTGAAACCCACCCATTGATCCTATTGCGGGTTGCAGGTTCGTCTCTGAAATCCACAGGCTCAAGAGTGGCTTTGAAACTGTCCTTGACGTCCTTAACGAAGTCCCGGTTCAGTGGGTAATCGGCCTTAACCCACAGGGCATTGGCTGTGTGAAACTCCAAGACATTCCTTTGCTGCTCGCTGAAACACTTCGTCTGCTCCGCATACTTTTCCAGCACCGTCGTTCGCAGCGGCAGAGCTCTTTCCTGATTTTCACGGTGGAGATCAATCAGATGGAGCACGTTGGCCATTTCGGCAGCGGTCTCCTCCTTGGCACCGATGTAGGTCATGGTCATTGCAGTGGCGATGCTCTCAGGCGAGAAGAATAAGTTGCCCGGCTGCTGGCGGAGCTGGGCATAAAGATCCGTGGCAAACCTATTCTGGGCCTCGGCGAGCCTTGAGGCATTGGGGAGGGTCCTTTGCCCGGCGCCAAAGCTCGAGGTCGTGACCAGCATCACTAAAATCAAGAGCGAGACTTTCATGATGCAATCCGGATTCATGGGGTTCTCCTTTGGATCCAGGAACGGGTGGGGACTCCGTCAGCGGTCTTCGGATCAGGCAGGCGCTGCTTGGAGTCCGTTCAGGTGTTTAAATGCTTCATCCAGGCCAGGTTTCAGGAACGAACTGCATCGCATCAACATGTGGCTTGCCTTGGGTAGTGAACCGACACATAATATTATAGTTGATTACGATCAGCGAGTTACATGATCTCGCGACTTCTCTGATTGAGCCGACCCTTCCCTTGAGCGAGATACCTCCAGCCTCCTGTACGCGTCGGATCTTGGCCTGCGTGAGCCACACGGTTTACGGCCATCACGACGCCTGGAATCAATGGTGGGGGACCGATTGGCTCTAAAACTGAATCTTTTGGCAGAGGAGCAGTGAATGGGGTTCCTGTATGAGGCATCTTGCCGCGGTTGTGGGAACCAGTTCAAGGTTGCTCGAGGAGGTGGACATCGCTTTGCTCTCGTCCGATGCGATGTTTGTGGTGAGACCAGAGGCATTGGCTATGAGGGGATCAAAGAGGCACGGTCGAGGTATTTGGAGAGAAACGCAGCTATTGAATGGGACGACTCTCACCCCGATGCACAGCAGATAGAGTCTGAATATTGCCTGGCGCTGGAAGCCGTCGCAGGTAGATGCGATTGTGGGGGGAGATTCCTCTTGCGGGCGCCGGCGCGATGCCCAAAGTGCCACTCCGTGGAAATCGAGCAAGAGAAGGTCTTCCGGGAGTACCTCTAGCCCGAGTCTGTGGCCGGGGGCTCTCCTGGGCCACGTACCCCACTCGGCATGCGATCATGCCCGAGGGTAGAGGCGCTGGTTATGCAGCTCGGCGGCGTTTACGACCTGCTTAAATATCGAAAAGAGTTAGGTGAGGTGGGCTGCAGTGCCACTCCGCAGCCACTTTTAGATCTCCCGGAACGAACAGAGCAGCGTGAATGTCTTTGTTGACCTTCAGCTTTATCCCTTTAGAATTCGCTCTTGCCGCGTTGAAATACCAAAACGGAATAAAATGGTGCTCGCGTTCAGGCCCAATCCATCCCGTCTGAAATGGTGGATCTTTCTCAAACTTGAGTGCGGCAAACAGCTCAACGCTCCCAATCGGTTCGCCTGTCTTTGACGAAAGAGTCTTTATGGTCAAATCGAAAAACCCGTCGTCTCGATGGCGGCCGATTTGGTAGTGCACTACAAAGTCTGGCGACCAACGAGGATGATAGGTTGCCACTCCACCGGAACTACACAGAAGAAAGTGGACGGCAGTGCTTGTAGCGAAAGATTCACGCTCCGATTCGGCTAAATCCCATTTGTCAGCAAGGATGGCTTGTCGAATGACCTCTTCTTCCAAGCGGTTTTCGGGTACCACGCGGTTCCCGCCGAAGTTCTCATAGTATTTTTCGCTAGGCTTCATTCCGTCACCTCGATTCAGGTTACTGGCAGTCATCTCTGTCTTAGGCAAACCGGACGGGTCTTCCGATGAATTGATCAATTGATTTTATCATCATCCAACAGGTTGGCGCGGTGGGGGACCAGAACTTATGCTTTCATTTTCAGAGAGGCAAACGGTGAGTCGAGCGGAGTGGACATTCACACAGTGAAAATGATCGCTCAACAAAGGACCAGCGATCATTGGAGACATTGTGCTCCGCTGGCGACCGAACTGGAGCATTCGGGCACGGCGATTATCGATCAAGGGAAACAGTCGGTATGCAACAATATATAATTTTAGCCTTGCTCGTAATTATCAACTTGACGCC
>CALBZH010000648.1 GCA_937889795.1 uncultured Syntrophobacteraceae bacterium
GACCAGGAAGGTCGCCTTGGGTGGGTGTTCATTTTCCAGGACCTGACGAAGCTTAAGGCCATGCAGGAGCACGTGAAGCGTTTGGAAAAAGTCGCTCTGGCAGGCCGTATTGCGGCGGAGATCGCCCATGAGATCAAGAATCCCTTGGCTGCCATGAGTGGCGCTATCCAGATGCTTCGGGACGAGATGCATCTCGATGCCGTTCATTCAAAATTGATGCATATCGTCGAGAGAGAGATCCAAAGGATCAATGAGCTTGTAGTGGATTTTCTTTGGTTGGCGAGGGGAGCCAAGAAGCCCGAAGTCGTTCATGAATTCCCCCTCTGCAGCGCGATTCAGGAGACCGTGGCGTTGCTCCGGGCCGAGAAAAGGATCGGATCATCCAGCAGAGTGAGCACCCATTTTGACGCCTCCCCGAACGTGGCCATGGACCCGCAGCATTTTCGCCAAATTCTCTGGAATCTTCTGCTGAATGGGCTCGAAGCCATTTCATATGGGGGGGAGCTGGAGATCCGCGTGAGTGAAGGCCCAAGTTGTGGTTCAAGGAACGGTTCGGCGGAGCGAGAGGTCCGGATCGACATCGAGGATACGGGTTGTGGCATTCCGCAGGAGCTCCGTGAGCGGGTGTTCGAGCCGTTTTTCACGACCAAGCAAGGTGGAACAGGACTTGGGCTCAGTATTGTCTACCAATTGGTTGAAAATGCCGGGGGCCGAATCACGGTTTCTCATTTGGAGCCCCAAGGAACTGCCTTCTCGCTTTTTTTCCCCAGTCATTCCTAGATAACACTTGCCAAGCCCAAAGTCAGTGATTATAAGCACTCGTCGAAGGCGAGTGCTAACAAGTGGTGGTGCTCGTTGTCTGAAAGAGGGGCCTCGACGCTTTGCTGGATTCCAGGAATCCAACGAGGATCGCTCGAGATCTGGTTTGTGAATGGCCGCCTGAGTGGGGCCAGGGCATTGAGTCGTCATACGAGCAGTGGAGAAAGGAGTACATGGCATGAAGCTGAAACCGCTCAATGATCGTGTGGTCGTTAAGCGCATCGAAGAAGAGGAACGAACTGCAGGCGGAATCATCATTCCCGATTCCGCTAAGGAAAAGCCGATCCAGGGCGAAGTCCTGGCCGTAGGCAGCGGAAAGCTTGGCGAGGACGGGACTCGACGTCCCCTCGATGTCAAGGCCGGGGATCGCGTGCTTTTCGGGAAATACGCCGGTACGGATATCAAGGTTGAGGGCGAAGAGCTCCTCATCATGCGAGAGGATGACATCCTTGCCATCATTGACTAGCGTGCATCGGATTGTCGTCTGCTGACAGATCACAACTTGAAGGCCGAATCCCTAATATTTGCGACACGGAGGAAATAAATGGCGAAACAATTGCTCTATGATGTGAAGGCGCGTGAGGCGTTGCTCAAGGGAGTCAACACGCTGGCCGATGCGGTGAAGGTGACTTTGGGACCCAAGGGTCGCAACGTCGTCTTGGAGAAGAGCTTCGGTGGTCCGACCGTCACGAAGGACGGCGTGACGGTGGCCAAGGAGATCGAGCTCGAGGACAAGTTCGAGAACATGGGCGCCCAGATGGTGCGCGAAGTGGCCAGCAAGACCAGTGATGTCGCCGGCGACGGTACGACAACAGCGACAATCCTGGCTCAGTCCATCTATTTTGAAGGCTCCAAGCTTGTGGCGGCCGGCGCCAATCCCATGGCTCTCAAGCGCGGAATCGAAAAGACGGTTGCCGTCGTTGTCGACGAGCTGAAGAAGATCAGCAAGCCGACCAAGGACCAGAAAGAGATCGCTCAGGTTGGCACCATCTCCGCCAACAATGACCCAACGATCGGAAACATCATCGCTGAGGCCATGAACAAGGTGGGCAAGGAAGGTGTCATCACGGTGGAAGAGGCCAAGGGCATGGAGACCACGCTTGAAGTGGTCGAGGGCATGCAGTTTGACCGTGGTTATATTTCACCCTATTTCGTCACGGACCCCGAGAAGATGGATGCTGTCCTGAACGAGCCGCTCATCCTGATCAACGAGAAGAAGATCAGCAACATGAAAGACATGCTGCCCGTTCTCGAGCAGATCGCCAAGATGGGCAAGCCGCTCCTGATCATCGCCGAGGATATCGAAGGCGAAGCGCTGGCCACTCTGGTTGTGAACAAGCTCCGCGGCACGCTGCATGTTTGCGCCGTGAAGGCCCCCGGCTTCGGTGATCGCCGCAAGGCCATGCTCGAAGACATCGCGGTTTTGACGGGCGGTCAGGTGGTGAGCGAGGAAAAAGGCATCAAGCTCGAGAACGTGAGCTTGAATGATTTGGGCCGCGCCAAGACCGTTCGGATCGACAAGGACAACACCACGATCGTCGACGGAGCCGGGGATCGCAAGGCTTTGGAAGGCCGTGTGAAGCAGATCCGCGCTCAGATCGAAGAGACCACAAGCGACTACGATCGCGAAAAGCTCCAGGAGCGGCTGGCCAAGATGGTCGGCGGTGTGGCCGTGATCAGCGTTGGAGCCGCCACGGAAACTGAAATGAAAGAGAAGAAGGCTCGCGTCGAAGACGCCCTGAACGCGACCCGCGCTGCCGTGGAAGAAGGCATCGTTCCCGGTGGTGGTGTGGCCTACTTGCGTTGCCTTGCCGCTGTTGAAGCGCTCAACCTTGATGGCGACGAGAAGCTGGGCAAAAACATCGTGAGGCGCGCTCTCGAAGAGCCCGCTCGCCAGATTGCCGGCAATGCTGGCGAGGAAGGCTCTGTGGTGGTTCAGAGACTGAAATCCTCCGAGGGGGCTTTCGGTTACAACGCCGAGACGGGCGAGTATGAAGACCTCATCGCCGCCGGTGTCATCGATCCGACCAAGGTGACTCGCTCTGCGCTTCAGAACGCGTCCAGTGTGTCGGCTCTCATGCTCACGACCGAGTGCATGATCGCAGACAAGCCGAAGGAAAAAGAGCCTGCAATGCCCATGGGCGGCATGCCTCCCGGAGGTGGAATGTACTAATCTCGCGTCTGAGGCTCCTGCTTGCTCTAGCGAGCTCAGACGTGTTTCTGATGAGCGGGTGAAGGGGTGCTTGGGGCTTGTCAGTAAAAGGAACGGCCCAAGCCCTTTCACACGCAAGCAACCGGGCTTTATGATGGAGCCCCTCCGGTCGTCGATTGGCGATTGGAGGGGCTTTCTTGTTCGTCCGGCAATTACCCAAAGCGCTTGACTTGTGGGTGTGGTATGCTAAGAGAAAATCCCTTTCGTACCGAACCCAATCTGCAACCATCTGGGTGCGCCGGTCCGCGCGCGTTGTCCCGTCATCCATAAGGGAGATAAGTGACATGGATTACAAGGAGACCCTCAATCTGCCGCAAACGGCTTTTCCCATGAAAGCGAACCTCTCCAAGCGCGAGCCGGAGATCCTTGCCAAATGGGATTCCATGAAGCTTTATCCCCAGTTGCGGGAGCACGGCAAAGGGCGTCCTTCCTACATCCTTCATGACGGCCCGCCGTATGCCAACGGCCACATTCACCTGGGTACCGCGCTGAACAAGATTCTGAAGGACATGATCATTAAGAGCCGTCAGATGACCGGCTATGATGCGGTATACGTTCCCGGCTGGGACTGCCATGGCCTGCCCATCGAGCATCAGGTGGACAAAGAGCTGGGCAAGAAGAAGCACACCATGAGCCAGGTGGAGATTCGGCGACACTGCAGGCACTATGCGGAGCGGTTCATCGACATCCAACGGGAGGAATTCAAACGGTTGGGTGTCCTTGGTGAATGGGAGAATCCTTATCTCACCATGTCTTATGATTACGAGGCCACCATCGCCCGTGAGCTCGGGCGGTTCTTTGCGAATGGCAGCGTGATTCGGAGCAAGAAGCCCATTTACTGGTGCAGCAGTTGCGGCACTGCGCTTGCCGAGGCCGAGGTTGAATACCACGATCACAAGTCCCCTTCCATCTACGTGAAGTTTCCGATGCGAGCCGAGGGCCGGGAGAAGTTCGCCGAGCTGTCTGGCAAAGACGTTTACGTCCTGATCTGGACGACGACGCCTTGGACGCTCCCGGCGAACTTGGCCATCACGCTGCACCCGGACTATGACTATGTCGCCGTGGAGGCACGGGGAGAAGTCTGGATTCTGGCCGAAGGGCTACTGGAGACCTGCGCGAAGGTTTTTGGCCTCGGCGAGCCAGCGATCGTTCGGAAGTTCAAGTCCCAAGAGCTGGATGGACTCCGGTGCGAGCACCCGTTCATCGACCGGGATTCGGTTCTGGTTCTTGGAAGCCACGTGACTCTCGATGCCGGAACCGGCTGTGTCCATACCGCCCCGGGTCACGGTCGAGAAGACTATGACATGGCGCTTGAATATGGTCTCGATGTGTATTCTCCCGTGGACGATGAGGGCCGTTTCACGGCTGATGTGCCTTTCTTCGCCGGTCAATTTGTGTTTGATGCCAATAGGGCGGTCACCGCCAAACTGAAAGAGCTTGGCCGACTCATCCTGGAAAGTGAGATTCAGCACAGCTATCCTCACTGCTGGCGGTGCAAGAAGCCTGTCATTTTCCGGGCGACTGAGCAATGGTTCATTTCCATGGACCGAAACGACCTTCGCAAGAAGGCGATGGACTGGATCGAGCGGGTCGAGTGGATTCCAAACTGGGGGCGTGATCGCATCCACAACATGATCGCCAATCGGCCCGACTGGTGTATTTCACGGCAGCGCTCCTGGGGGGTGCCGATTACCGTCTTCAAATGCCGGCAGTGTGGGAGCATATTGTCCACGCAGGAGGTTTTCGACCACGTAGTGTCGTTGTTCGAGAAGCAAGGTGCCGACTGCTGGTTCGATCTGGAGCCCGCAGCGCTCATGCCTCCCGGAACATCATGCGCCCAGTGCGGCTCCTCGGACTTCGAGAAGGAGATGGATATCCTCGATGTCTGGTTCGATTCGGGAACGTCTCATGCTGCGGTGCTCGAGCGGAGGCCGCAGCTCAGGTCACCCGCCGACATGTACCTGGAGGGGAGCGACCAGCATCGTGGATGGTTCCATTCTTCGCTGCTGGCCGCAGTGGGAACGCGTGACGCCGCACCTTACCTCACGGTGTTGACCCACGGATTCGTCGTGGATGGCCAGGGCTACAAGATGTCCAAATCCCTCGGAAACGTCATCGCGCCCGAGGAGATTATCCGACAGTACGGAGCCGAGATCCTGCGACTGTGGGTTTCCGCGGAGGATTATCGGGACGATATCCGCATCTCGCCTGACATCCTGAAACGTCTGAGCGAAGCCTACCGCCGAATCCGAAATACGTGTCGCTTTCTGCTGGGCAACCTTTACGATTTCACGCCGGAAGCCGACGCCGTTCCTTACGGGGAGATGGACGAGCTCGACCGGTTTGCGTTGCACCAATTGCAGGACCTGATCGCAAAAGTTCGAGCCGGGTATGATCGTTTCGAGTTTCACCGCGTCTATCACGCGCTGCACAACTACTGCGTGGTGGATTTGAGTGCGTTTTATTTGGATATTCTTAAGGACCGTCTCTACACATCACCGGCCAAGAGTCTTGCGCGGCGATCCGCTCAGACGGCGCTGCACGAGATCCTGACGACGTTGCTGAAGCTCATGGCTCCGGTGCTCTCTTTCACCGCGGAAGAGGCATGGTGGCACCTGCCGCACCAGCCCACCGAGACGGTACACCTGCAGCAGCTCCCATCGCTGAGACAGGTTTTTCGTGACGACGTTCTGAATGAGCGATGGCAGAAAATTCTCGCCCTACGCACGGAAGTCGCCCGGGTGCTGGAAATCGCACGTCAAGGCAAGGTGATCGGACATCCGCTGGACGCTCACATCGAGCTGGTGCTTCCCCCTTCCTGGGATGCCGAATTTTTAGGTCAGGAAGAGCTGCTTCGGTCGGTCCTCATCGTGTCTGGTATTGCCTTTGTCTTCACCAGTGAGCAAGAAGACTTTGTGGCGGCGACCGATCTCGAAGGTCTCTGGATTCGGGTAAAGCCGGCATCCGGGGAGAAGTGCGAGCGCTGCTGGGTTCGGGCGGAGACGGTAGGCCAGTTTGCCGACCATCCCAAGATTTGCCACCGGTGCCATGAAGCCTTGACTTAGTTGGGATAGCAGTGACTCGACTCCGGGGCCGTTCGGTTTTGGAGGAAAGAGAGGACGATCGCCCGATGGCTTTTTTGCTTCTGCTGACCGGTACCGTTCTGATATTGGATCAGGCTACGAAGATCCTGGTATTTCGGCTCATGCCGCTCCACAGCGTCAAGGAGATCATTCCCGGGTTTTTCAATCTGGTGCATGTTCACAATACGGGCGCGGCGTTCAGCATGTTCGCCGGAGCAGCCTCGTTCTGGAGGCAGCTGATCTTCGTGGGACTTGCGATCGTGGTGGTGGTTGGGTTGATGGTGGCTTACGTCAAGCTGGAAAAGGGCGATCTGGCGAACCGAATATCATACGCTTTGATCATTTCCGGCGCCATCGGCAATCTGATCGATCGCGTGCGGTTGGGAGAGGTCATTGATTTCCTGGATTTCTACATCGGACCCTACCATTGGCCGGCTTTCAATGTGGCCGATATGGGGATTTCCGTTGGGGCCGGCATCATGCTCTTGACGCTGTTGAAGCGATGGTGAGTCGAAGCAGGCGGTGACCTTGCCAGCATGGATCTCAGACAAAAAAAGGCATCGGATGAAGACCGATGCCTTTTTCGTTAGGCTTAATGATAGATCGGAAGAGCACACGTCTGAACTCCAGTCACGAGTGGATATCTC
>CALBZH010000649.1 GCA_937889795.1 uncultured Syntrophobacteraceae bacterium
CTTTCCCTACACGACGCTCTTCCGATCTGGTCGTTCATCTCCCGGAGAACTTTCGGGTTGTCGGCCTCCACCTGGACGACCAAGACTTTCACGCCGCCGACATCCTGCGCTCCGGCAATCAGATCGGCCGATTTCTTGCTCGCCATGGAGGACTTGAGGCCTTCCAGCTCTTTTTCGAGCTGCTTTTGCTGGGCGCCCAGCTTTTCGATACGGTCCACCAGATCGGCAGGAGTTGTTCTCAGCATACTGGCCGCCTGCCGCAGGATCGCTTGCTGCGTTTGAAAATGCTCCACGGCCTGCTTCCCGGTGAGGGCTTCGATGCGTCGTACCCCAGCGGCCACGCTGGTCTCCTGGACAATCGCGAAGAGCCCGATGTCGCCCGTTCGGTGCGTATGCGTCCCACCGCACAGCTCCCGACTGAAGCCCGGAATCTCCACCATGCGCACCCGGTCGCCGTACTTTTCCTCGAAGAGTGCCATTGCGCCGGTCTTCACCGCCTCATCGAAGTCCATCACGTGCGTTTCAAGCGATTCGTTGCGCCGAATCTCTTCGTTCACCCGACGCTCGATCTCCGCGATCTCCTCCGGGGTCAGAGCCGTAAAATGCGTGAAATCGAAGCGCAGCCGGTCCGGAGCCACAAGGGAGCCCGCCTGCTTCACATGATCGCCCACAACGCTACGCAGCACGGCATGCAAAATGTGCGTGGCCGTGTGGTTGCGGGCCGTGCTCCGCCTTTCCGAATCCGTCACACGCAGCCGCACCGTGTCGCCCACCTGGAAGCGCCCTTCCGCCACCTTGCCGATGTGCACAAAGAGATCCCCGGGGAGCTTCAGGGTATCGGTCACCTCAATGCGGCCCGCAGATCCGATAATCTCTCCCGTGTCGCCCACCTGACCGCCGGATTCCCCGTAAAACGGCGTCCGCTCAACGACGACCTCGACGTCCATTCCCGTCTCGATGGCCCCAAGCGACTCCCCCTGGCGAACCAGGGCAACAATGCTCGATTCCGTCTCGAGGCGATCGTAGCCGACAAACTCCGTTTTCACGCCTCGAGCGCCAAGCTGACGGTAGGCCTCCGACATTTCCCGCTCACCGCTTCCCTTCCAGTGGCTCCGGGATTGCTCGCGCTGCTTTTCCATGAGCTGGTTGAACTCGGCCTCTTCGGCCCCAAGGTTGAGTCCCCGCGCCATGTCCGTGATGATGTCGATGGGGAATCCGTACGTGTCGTACAGCTTAAAGATGAGCGATCCCGGAATGGCCGTAGCCCCCTCATCCTGTAACCGCTTGACTTCCGTTTGAAGGAGCCTGAGACCGTGGTCCAACGTCTCGCTGAAGCGCTCTTCCTCGTGGGTGATCACCTTGGTGATATAGCTTCGATTCTCGAGAAGCTCCGGATAGGTGTCCCGCATGGATTCCATGACGGCCACGGCCGTTTCGTGCAGGAACGGTCGATCCAGCCCGAGAAAACGCCCGTGCCGCAAAGCTCTGCGGACGACGCGGCGAAGCACGTACCCGCGTCCCTCGTTGCTCGGCAGGATCCCGTCGCCGATGAGAAAAGCCGCGGCGCGGCTGTGGTCCGCGATGACCTTCACCGAGACATCCTTGTCCTCGGAGGACCCGTAATGGTAGCCGGTCAGCTCCGCCACCTTGGCGCGTACGGGAGCGAAGAGGTCCGTGTCGTAATTGGACGGCACTTTCTGGAGCACCGCGGCGATGCGCTCGAGTCCCATCCCCGTGTCGATACTGGGCTTGGGCAGCGCCTCCAGCGATCCGTCCTCCTTGCGGTTGAACTGCATGAAGACCAGGTTCCAGAGCTCCAGGTAACGGTCGCAGTCACACCCGGGCTTGCAGTCGGGGCGGCCGCATCCGATGGACGGCCCCTGGTCGATCAGGATCTCCGAGCACGGGCCGCAGGGACCCGTATCGCCCATGGCCCAGAAATTGTCCTTGGTCGGGAAGGTCAGGATGCGGTCCAAGGGCAGGTAACGAGCCCAGAAGCCGCGCGCTTCCTCGTCGGCCCCCAGCTTCATGCCGGCGTCTCCCTCGTGGATCGTTGCATACAGCTTGTCCTTGGGCAGCCCCATGATCCCGGTGAGAAACTCCCAGGCGTACTCGACCGCGTGCTCCTAGATCGGAAGAGCGTCGTGTAGGGAAAGAGTGTAGATCTCGGTGG
>CALBZH010000650.1 GCA_937889795.1 uncultured Syntrophobacteraceae bacterium
TCGCTGATGACCAACATGAATGGCTTTGAGCATTCCGGAAAGACTTGATAGGGTTTGTTGCCCGACCCGTAAACGCCCCAGCCGGGTCTGGGAAGTGCCAAGCCGAAGGTATCCTCTGACGCGATTCCATTGGAAAAATCGGTTGTCGGCGAGCCTTTCCCTCCGAGATAGCGAAGGGTTTCGTACATCATCTCCCCGATGGGGTTTCCCCACATCAAACATTCATGGTTTTCGAGGGGGCGGGTGATCCAAGCGCAGTAACCTAAGGTTCCTACAGTAGTATTGGTCTGGTACGAATATTGTTCGGCTGCACCGTCTGCATATCTAAATCCCACGATCTTCATCTCGTCGATGGTCTTGATGATGCCGCCTTGAGTGGCGCTGGGGGCCTTGAAAACGCCGGTGCTCAAGTCGATTTCATCCGACATGGATCCCAGGTTCTTGCGCAGAACGCCTCCGTCGAGATTATTTGTATAGGACCCGGTGAGGAGGCGGATGTAAAGCTGTGAGCCGTCGATGCAAACGCCATCCGCGGCAGTGCAGGAGTAGTTCTCGGGGGCCGTGTCACAGGTCACCCAGGTCTTGGAGCACTGCTTCTTGCCGTTCCCTTGGGCGTATTTCTGCAGAATGCCGGTGGGCTTGTAGTCCGTCGTGGTCGTGCCGTATTTGCTGCAGTTGTCTTCCAGCCAGTCGGTGCCGCTTGTGTCGTCACACACCTTGACCCGAACCGTGAAGTCAAGCACGCCGGTTCGGTCGTTACAAACGGGTCGCTCCTTGCTGGCCCAGTCCCAGACTCTGCCGGAATCGCTCTTGTCCACTCGGATCTTATGGGGCTGGTTTACCGCCGTGCTGGTCACGCAGAAGAGGTGCTGCTGGCCGCTGGTGGGCTGCGTGAAAGGCGTCAGCTGGCGGGTGTCGCTGGCCTTGTATTCTTTCCCCCAGCTGTGGGCGTCCTGGGGAATGTAAACCCCCTCGAGAACGGTGCTGGTGGTTGTGTCGGTGGAGCGATGTCCGCCATAAAGGACCTTTCTCAACACGTCCATCCGCGACATGGAGAGCCAGTTCAGGAAGTTCCCCGCCCATTCGCCACAAACACCGCTGCCGGTGCAGGTTCCGGTGCCCCCACCGCAGTATTTGTCGGCGGTCAGTCGGGTCGCAACGAAGGTGGCCGACGAATAATCGTAATTATAACACTTATTTGAATCGAAGTAGCCCGAATACTCGATGGCGTGCTTGTAGCCAACGTCGAGCAATCCGTCTTCATCGAGGTCCGAAGCGTCGTTATAGGCTTCGTAATACAGCCTGTGGTCCCGCTCCAGGACCATCATGACGAGGGGGGAGGCACCCGTGGTGACGAAGGGAGGGGCCGTGCATTCATTGGAGCTGGCGAGCTCTTGAGTCGGAATGAGAAAGAGTAAGCCCAGTAGAACACAAACCAATGCAGTTCTTTTCATGTCGTCCTCCCTAATGGCTCAGGGGGTTCTTTGGCGGCCCAGCCAAGAAGGCCATCGGGTGCGTGGGATCAATTCCCTCTTTCCTGGATTCCGACACCACCGTGAATGGATATCGTGGCGCTTGTTGCCAGGAATCACCGTATCCTCATGTCCTCGAACAACGGGTTGCGGGCGGGTGTCTCCGTGAAGCGGGGAGACACCACCTTCTCCCCGTCGGTTGACGTCAAGGATTGCTTGAAAACAATAGTCGCATTCAAAAAGCGTGCGAAATCTATAAGGACTGAACGATCTCTACGAGATGTCCAATACGTGTGCCGCGCAGGAGATGCAGGGATCATAGCTTCGAATGGTCTGCTCACATAGCCGTGTCAGTTCAGAGTCATCCGTGTTGACGTTTCTTGTCACTAAATTGGCAAGGTCTTGTTCCATTGAAGACAGATTCTGGGCGGTGGGGGGGATGATGTTTGCCTCGCGGACGATGCCGTTTTCGTCCAAAGCGTATTGGTGGTAAAGCAGTCCCCGTGGGGCTTCCGAGCAGCCGTATCCTTTGCCTGCCATGGGCGTAATCATAACACCAGGGGATTTGGGGGGCTCGTAGGTCTCGATGAGCTCAAGGGCTCGTTCGCAGGCCAACACGATTTCGATGCACCGGACGACAATGCTTTGGAAGATATTCTGACATGGGGTGGCCAATCCCGCCATTTCGGACGCTTCCCTCGCGAGCGGGGGTAGAGAGGCTCGATTGAGGTTGAAACGCGCGAGGGGTCCCACGGCGAAGGAGCCGCTCCCCCTGATCTTAGAATGAAGCGCATGCGAGTGGGGACTCTGAGCCTCGACGAAGACCTCTTCGTAGTGGTCCGCTACAAGCCGCAATCCTGAGCTGGACACGATTTCGCCTCGGTACATGGGATAGGCGCCATCGCCTCGAAGAGCAACGAATTCGTAATCCCGGTCGTAATCCGGAAATGGCAGTTTCGACGCCCACCGAACCGCTTCCACCGCGTCTTCGAGCGCTCCCTTGAGCTTGTCCTCCATTTGCCTTAGATCGTGCAACTCCGGCAAGCGGTAGAAGCCGCCGATTCGCACGTTCACCGGGTGGACTTCTCTTCCTCCGATCAGAGTGACCAGCTCATTGCCAATCTTTTTCAGCTTGAGGCCCAGACGAACTGTTTCCGGGTGATCCTTGGCCATCCGGAGTCCGTCGGCATATCCCAGGAAATCGGGCCCGTGCAGCAGAAAGACGTGCAAGCTGTGACTTGCAATCCATTCCCCGCAGTAGAGAATGTCGCGCAATGCTCGGATGGAGTTGTCCACCTCGATGGAAAATGCGTTCTCGATGGCCTGTACGGCGGTCAACTGGTGGGCCACCGGACAAATCCCACAGATGCGCGCCGTGATGTCCGGGACTTCCACGAAGCTGCGTCCCTTGAGGAAGGCCTCAAAGAGTCTGGGCGGCTCGAGCACGCGAACCTGCGAGGAAACGATCCTCCCGTCACGGACGGTCACACGGAGTCCTGCCTCCCCTTCGATTCGGGCCAAGCATTCCACGTGAATCGCTTTGTCCTTCCCCTTCAAGCGGTTAGCCCTCCTCGCGAAATCCTTCCGCATAGGCATTGAAGGTCCTAAAGGCCCTGCGAATTTCATCTCGGTCAACACCAAGGTCTTCCATGAGGCTCCTCAGCGAAGCGACGTTTGGGGTTTCCTTCGGGCCAAAGCAACCGTAGCACCCTCGAGCGAAACGGGGACAGAGGGCTCCGCAGCCGGCTTGGGTGACGGGGCCCAAGCAGGGCACACGCCGGGCAACCATGATGCAGATCGTCCGCTCGCGTTTGCACTCGATGCAGACGCTGGTGCGCGGGATGTCCGGCTTTCGTCCCTGCAGCCAGGCTGCGAGCACCTCGAGGACCTGGTTCTTGCTGACCGGGCAACCGCGCAGTTCGAAGTCGACTGTCACGTGACTCGAAACCGGCGTGCAGGACGGGAGCATTTCAATGAGCTCGGGCTGGGGGTAGACCATGGAGGCAAAGGCTTCACCGCCGCTGAAGTTCCGCAGCGCTTGGATGCCGCCGGCAGTCGCACAGGCCCCGATGGCTGCCAGCACCTTTGACATGCGCCTCACCTCCCGGATGCGTTTCTCGTCCTCCGGCGTACTGATAGCGCCTTCCACCAGCGACAGGTCGTACGGGGGCTTGCCCATCGAGCTGGAGGCTTCGGGGAAGTAGGCAATCTCCACATGATCCGGAATCGCAAGCAGTTGATCCTCACAATTGAGGAGGCTCAACTGGCACCCGTCGCAGGATGCGAACTTCCAGACCGCCAGCCGCGGTTTTCTGCGAGATTGCGTCACGTGCTCGCGAGCCATGGGTTCCTCACGGTCCAGGTTTTCTCCTGATTTTCGAGGACGTCTCCGCCCTTCTTGCAGGAACGGCTGATCTCATATCTCCCGCCGTCCCAGCCAATCCCTGATCCGAAGCAAGGGGAAGACCGGACCTTCCCGGCAGACAAGAAATGGACCGAACTGGCAATGGCCGCAAATCCCGATCCCGCATTTCATGTTCCGCTCCATGGACACGAAGATCCTCTCGGCGCAAACGTCTTGTCTCAAAAGCTCCATCGTGGTGAACCGCATCATGACCTCGGGACCGCAGACCATGGCGGTTGTCTTCTCCGGATCGAATTGGGCCTTCGCGACCAGGCTGGTCACAACGCCGACGTTGCCGTGCCAACCCGAAGGGGCGCGGTCGACCGTGACCGCCACATCGACGTCGAGACGAGCGCGCCATTTTTCCAGCTCGTGCCGGAAAAGCAGATCGCTCGGACTTCTCGCGCCATAAACAAGAGCCACTCGTCCGTAGTCATTCCGATGAGCCAGCAGGTGGAGAACGGCCGGTTTCAGGGGGGCCATGCCGAGCCCCCCTGCCGCAAGGAGCACATCGTGGCCCAGCGCTTCCATGACGGGCCATCCCTTGCCAAACGGCCCCCGGGCTCCGACCAGATCGCCTTGCTTCAAGGCGCAGATGGCTCGCGTGACCGGCCCGACCGCTCGAACCGTGTGCGTCAGCACTTGATTTTCGGTCGGGTCACCGCTGATGGAGACGGGCACCTCCCCGATACCGAATACGGTCAGCATGTTGAACTGTCCGGGCTCAAAACATGGAATCGGCTTCCCGTCAGCCTGCAGGAGATGGAGCGTGAATGTGTCCGCCGTCTCGCGCACGACTCGTCGGACCCGGTAAAGGTCTGGGAGCATCGGATCAAGGAGCGACTGCCGAGCATCGTCTGCCATCGGAGGATCCCGTCATAAGGGAGGAGTGACGTCTTTCGGATACACGGTCATTCTGTGGTCAACATCCTGTGGTCAACCTCCGGATTGGCATACACATCCAGCAATTGAAGCCGTGCTGCGGTCAGGCGTTGGACAAGGACACGGGCGAACCGTTTCATGAGCTCATAGCCGAGATCATGGTCCTCTTCGCATGCGCCGCGCAGGCAAATCGCGTTGAAGGCGATGGTGCGGGCACCTTCGGCTGCAACCGCCTCATAGGTCCAGATGTAAGG
>CALBZH010000651.1 GCA_937889795.1 uncultured Syntrophobacteraceae bacterium
ACCACCGAGATCTACACTCTTTCCCTACACGACGCTCTTCCGATCTCCCCCGCCTCACTCGCGGGCCGGGGCGGATCCCGCCATTGAAAACACCCCCTTCGTCCCGTCGAGATAGTAGAAAAGGTCTACGTTGAGATCTTCGAGCAGTTCGTGGGTGAGGATCAGGATGGTGGCGTCGGCCTTGCAACTGTTGAGGACTTCGGCCAAGAGCCTTCGCGCTCTGCCGCCGAGTTTCGACCAAGGCTCGTCCAGTATCATGATCGGGGAATTGCGCAGCATCAACCGCGCGAGGCATATGCGCTGCTTCTCCCCCGCACTGATCCCTTTGTCGCGCGGATCCATCTTCGTATCGATCCCCATGGGCAGGCCGACGGCAATTTCACCCAGGTGAGCCCGTTCCAAGGCATGAAGGATCTCATCTTCATTGGCATCAGGCTTTGCGATCTTGAGGTTGTCCCGCAGAGACTCATGAAAAATGAAATGCTGCTGGCTCAGCACGCCGATTTTTTCTCGGAGCTCCCGCCGCGGAATCAGGCCGATATCGATTCCCCCGATGGAGATTCTTCCTTTCTCCGTTGCATGGAATCGCAGGAGCAGGTTGATGAGCGTCGATTTGCCGCTCCCTCTCTCCCCTTGGACAACGGTGATCGACCGAGCGGGCACGGTCATGTCGGCTCCCTGTACAGCTTCCGCCCTCCTGGGTATCCGAATGTGACACCGCGAAGCTCGATCTCGGACGAACACTCCGGCACGACCGCCGCTGATGAAGCTTCCTCCATCTCGATGGACTCTGAGAAGAATGCCGAAAGATGCTTCAGAGCCACAAATTCGTTCTGGGCCGTAGCGAGCAGCTGGATAAGCTGTGCGACGGACATCTGGAGAAGGGTTGTGTAGAAGAAGAAGAGCAGGAACGCCTCGAGCACGATGGCACCATTGGAGACGAGATAGCAGGCGAGAGCCAGGAGCGCCAATCCCCCGATTTTCGAGAAGAGCTCTATTCCGGGCGAAAAGACGGACAGCAGCACACTGGCTTTTTCGGATGCTTCTTGGAGCACGGCGGTCCGCTCCTGGAACTGCGCGCACCGTTGCCCTCCGGCCGCCTGCAGCTTGAGGGTGTCCATGCCCTGGACCGTCTCGTCGAAAACCCGGTTGACTTCACTCCATCCGGACCGCTGGCCAACGCATAGCGCTCCATCACGACGTTGAGACCCGTTACGAGCACGGCGGTGGCCGTCAATGGCCAGGGCGAGAAGGGTGAGCGATGCGGGGCAGGAGACAAAGAGGATGACCACCACGGTTGCCGCCGTTATTAGATTGAAGATCCAGGACGGCCTGTCAGGCTGACTGTGGGTCCTGCGGGCGGCATTGGGCACATCACACAGAATCGACCGGACATATCGGTTGCCCTTGCGGCTCCGACCGGTTTTTCGCTTGCCGGCATTCTCTTTGTTTGCCGGGCACATCCCGGACCCAGGAACGGAGGCATCCCCGCTTCCGAGCCGACTCATATCCCCTCCGATTTCTCGGTGTCGATCACCGATCCTGCCGTCCAGGGAGAGCTCGTGCTCATGGTGTCCTGGTTCACTGCTGTCTTCCTCTCTGCCCGACCCTGATTTGCTCCGCCAGCCGAGCATGTTGTGCTTATGAAGAATGCCTGCAATCCCGATTCGCAAATAGTCGAGCAAGCTATCAGGGAAATGATTTTCTATGGTCCTCGGGGCTATGAGTCGTCTCTTGCAGTCTGGCCAAGAGACATCACCATTTGGGAGAATAAACAGTGAATTTAAAAAGAAGAGAATTTTTGAAGTACTGTGTTGGTTCGGCCACCCTCGTCGGGATGGAGCTTTCGCCTCTCGGGTCCCTGCCAAAGGCGCTTGCCGCCGAATGGCGCCCCAACATAATCGTGCCATCCTATCCGATCGATCCCGACGTCCACACCACACTCCAACAGACCGTCGTCCCTGCAACCCCGCCTGCTCCCTATCCGGATCTAATCCTAACGCCGGGTGAGCTGTCTCAATACGCGCCGAACGGTTACGGGCAGTGGACCCTCAGTCCGACCGGGCTCGCTTATCACAGTCCGGATATGGCGACCGGAACGGTGGACGATCAACCGGTAACCGACCCGGCGCAGGCCGTGAAGCTTCTGTCTTTTTTTACCATAAGCGACGTGCATATCAGCGACAAGCAAAGCCCGGCCCGGTGTCCCTACGCGGCTTACCATTATCCGGAGCCTACGACGGGGCCGAACGGCACTCCGCCCGATTATCCCATCGGGAATTCCTCGGCCTATTCCGGCGTCATCCTCTATACCACCCAGGTTCTCGATGCCGCCGTTCAGACAATCAATGCCGTGCACAAGGCAGCCCCGTTCGACTTCGGCATCGCTCTCGGCGATGCGACCGACAACACGCAGTTTAACGAGTTGAGGTGGTATATCGACGTTCTCGATGGCAAGATGATCTATCCCAGCTCCGGCTACAGGGGACGCACGAACATCGATTATCAGAAACCGTTCCAGGCGGCCGGCTTGGACAAGTCCATCAAATGGTATCAGGTTATCGGCAACCACGACCAGTTCTGGCTGGGCTCCGCCCAGGTGAGCGGCTACATCCGCAAGACCCTTGTCGGATCGAACGTCCTGAATATCGGCCCGATGACGACCGTACCGCCTGATTTCAATACTGTCTTAAACGAGCGCGGTATCTACATGGGGGTCATCGATGGCTCGACGGAATATGGGGAGCTGATAGACGCAGGGCCCGCAGAAAACTTTGCCAAGCCCCCAAAGGTGATCGCCGATTCGCGTCGCCGCTCGCTCAACATGAAACAGTGGATGGCCCAATTCTTCAACACCACTTCGAAACCCATAGGCCACGGATTCACCCCAAGCAACATCTCAACGGGGTTTGCCTGCTATTCCTTCCATCCCCTGAAAGATGTCCCAATCAAGGTGATCGTTCTCGACGATACCGACAAGGTCAACCACGGCGCAATGGGCGCCCTCGATCCGAAACGCTGGGGTTGGCTCCAAAAGGAGCTCCAGGCCGGTCAGAACGCAGATGAGCTCATGATCGTCTGCGCCCACATTCCCCTCAACCCTTACAAGCAGGAGCCGATGCCATCCCAGGGGCCTCTTCCACCCAACCCCAACTGGAATCTCTGGGCACAGACTTCGAATCCACCCCAGGCGACACTGCTCCAATCGCTCCACACTTACAACAACCTCGTCCTGTGGATTGCCGGGCACGTGCACCGGAACACCATTACGCCGCAGCCGGTCACCACTGATCCCGCCAGCCCCGAATATCAATATGGGTTTTGGGAAGTGGAAACCCCGTCACTGAGAGACTTCCCGCAGCAGTTCCGCCGTTTCGAGATCGCCCTCAACACCGACAACAATATCTCAATCTTCACATACGACGTCGATGTGGCGGTCAACACCACTCCTCTGGCGAACGGGTCCTCGTCGCCCGCGTTGACGTCGCGTTCGTACGGAATCGGAACCTCTCAGATTTTCCAGAACCCCGTCCAGCAGGGCCCCGGTATGGATCCCGTCTCCGGCGTTTACAATGCAGAGCTTGTCATCCAGATGGGTCAACTCAGTCAAGGGCTGCAGGCAAAACTGTCTAAGCTAAGACTGGTCCAGGAGGTACGCGTACCAAGGTGCGGCGAGTGACGGTTATGGGTCACCGTTTATGCGTCAGGCGAAGCTCTGGCGGGTCTAGATAGATGAGAATCCTATCCGTGGCAATTGCCTTATTCACCGTGAAGTCACGACTTGGCACCAGGGGTAATTCGAAGTTTCAGGCGAGCCGCTCAGAGCGGTAAGCCTGAGACGAGATGGCGACCTCAGCGCAAGCGATCTTGGTGCGGCCTCGTTGTACCGCTGGCCTACGCCGCCCCTGCGAACGGAAGGGCAAGCGTGCTCCGTAAGCGTCCTGGGCATTCGGTTTCAAGAAGTCAACACCTCCGGCCCATACCCGTGGTGCTCGGCTGGTCGATGGGAAGGTCACCTCTTACCCCCCTTTGACAAGAAATGTAGAGCGCCGGAAAGCCTGATCCGGAGAGACATCAGAGCGATTTGTCACGCACAGAGGCGAACCGCTTGGGCCTGCCGAGCTTGATCATCCCGCATGCGGAATGGAGCTCCCTGAGATCCAGTTGCGGCCCAAGCCGGTCCCTGTTGGGTCCGCTTGGATTGGAGAGAATCGGCCAGGGAAGATCAGGCCCTTCATCCCCCACCCTCTTCCAATGCTTTCCTGATTGCGACGGCCAAGGCCCCCATCGAGAACGGCTTCTGTATGAAGTGCACACCTTCTTCGAGCACCCCATGGTGGGCAATCACATTGGCCGTGTAGCCGGACATGAACAAGCGCTTGAGATCCGGGCAAAAGGCTTGCAGCCTAGAGATCAGTTCACGACCGTTCATCTCTGGCATGATCACGTCGGTCAGGAGCAGGTGGATTTTGCCTTTGTGCTGTGCTGCCACGCGCATCGCGTGGGACGGGCTGGAAGCGACCAAAACAGTGTACCCCCGATTTTCCCCAAACTTCCTCATAGGCCGGGCTGATATAGAGCACTTGAGACCAGGCAGGAGCAACGATCCAGAAGACCTCTCGCACGGTTTCGGTGACCTGCCGAAAGCGCTTCTCGTTTTCTCTGATTCTTCCTGTCGCGCGCCGAACCTGGAAACGAAGTGCCAGGTTGAATGCAAAAGAGAGCACGATCACCGCCGAGAGGACCCACAGCGCTGTCGTCGCCCAAGGCGATACCACACGAATGACACTGACCTCGCGACCTGACCACCGTTCCACGGCTTTCTGGAATGGAGAATCCGCCTCGCCCCGCCAAGCATCCAGATATCGATCCAGAGTGGCGAGCACATCTCCGTTCCTTCCTCGAAGCACTGCAAAATGGATATTGAAGGGGTTGAAGACGACTCCGGTAGGCTTCACATCATACTTTGTGTGACGCGCCAACCCGAAAACACTGTTGACGACGCCAGCATCCGCTTGCCCATCCTCGATCGCACGGAACACCGCATCAAAATCGGCCACTTCGACCCATTTGCAGCTGATGTTGAACTGCTCGACATGCTTCACGAATGCGGCCCCATTGAAATCGCCTTTCATGACGGCGACTGTCTGCCCCTCCATTTCCAGAATGCCGTTCAACTTGCTGTGAGCCCCGGTGAAGAGCTGGCTCCAGACCGTCAAGATGGGCACCTGGCCGAAATCCAGAAAAGCAGCTCTCTCCGGGGTGAAAGCCACACTGGTCAATAGGTCCACCTCTCCCGTCCTAATGCGCTCCAGTCCTTCCGCCCATGATCCATAGACGTATTCAACACGCCAGTTTTCCACGGAAGCGATCTGGTCCGGCACGTCGACGAGAAAGCCCTTTGTCTCGGCGTCGCTGCTGCGAAAGATGCCCGGGTAATAGTTGAACGCCCAAACCCGGACCAACCGTCGACCATTTGTTTGCGAGTCCGCGAACGGGACAGGAAATGCCAGGACAATCCCAAGAAGAAGCATCAGGCAGCGACGGACCATGACAGCAGCTCCTCATTTGACGCTGGTCAGGACGGTGCAATCTCGTTGAGCCGATCCAATCGGAGACTGCCTGCCGGCAATATCTGAGGAGTGTGATCCGCTCGGCTTCACAAGACGGTCTTTGCAAGCGACTGCTGCGTAGACGATGCCTCTCCAGCTCGAGAGCGAGAACCATGGGCAGGAACCGATTCACGATACCTGCTTAGGCGAAATGGCGTCCCCGAAGCAAGAGCAAAGCATCGGCAGGAATACATCCCTCTCCTTGATTGCGTGTAGTGCAAACCCGGATGCTATGCCTTTTCCAGCGATTTTCCTCTTTCCACCAGCACTTCAAAGCCGTCACGTCGATGAGCCCTTTGCAGTTCCAAAAGGCATTGCGTCCTCAGGAGGCGAGGCGACTCATGCTGGCCGCGATGACAGGCGCGACGACCGCGAGCTGGAAGGTGGGGTATCAGAGCGCTTCGCAGTTCAGCCGAGAATACAGCCGCTTCTTCGAAAATGCGCTATCCTGTTCGTAACTTGCCAAGCCATGAGTTGAGAGCTTCTCCAGGCCCAAGCTCCCGGGCTTGCCGCAGCTTGTACAATTCCAGACCTTTAAGAACGACCGCGTTTAGGGCCTACTCGTTGAAATGCTGGAAAATTGACCGATCCCTCCCTCGTGCGTACAAAAGGCAGGCATTCTACCCCCTGCAACGCGACGGAGATCGTCTTGAATCGATGCTACTCTCAAATCAGCATTGCGGGGAGATCATGGCGACACAGGTGCAAATGCTCC
>CALBZH010000652.1 GCA_937889795.1 uncultured Syntrophobacteraceae bacterium
AGATATCCACTCGTGACTGGAGTTCAGACGTGTGCTCTTCCGATCTATTGCAGAACCTTCCTTGCCGAGACAGGCAGTCTGGTGGTTCCGTCCGGGCCCGGAATGGGCACCCTCGCGACACTGCTTCCTCCCGTCCACCTGGCCTTGAGCCATGCCGACGGCTGCCGGGCCAACCTCGCGGATCACCTTGGTGACCTGGCGGGCTCTCTCCCATCCCGACTCACCCTCATCACGGGCCCGAGCCGCACGGGGGACATCGAAGCCTCTATGACCAAGGGGGTCCACGGCCCCCGAGAAGTCCATCACTGGATTTTGGTTTAGCCGAGGACCTCAGCACCGCGGGAGGAGAGCTGGTCTACCGGGTGCTGCGACCGGCGGCTAATCACCCGTCTTTCGCCACGCTTCCCAATTGGGGCGGCCCTTCGCGTCGCGCAGGTGAAGCACATGGTCCCCTTGGGTTAGCTCATAGGCGATAACCTGCATTTTGCCGTCCTGTCCCTTCTCGCACATGCCCTTGATGTGAACTTCGTCGCCCGCTTTGAGCTCGAATTCCTGGCGCTCCAGGTACCAAACCGGACCCAAGTGGACGGTCACCGGTCCGTGGGTCTTTGTCTCGACTGTGACGGCCATGCCGGGATGCATGCCTTCTTCCAAGGTCACGGTGGATTGCTGGACGACCTTCCCAGTGTCCTCGAAGGCTTTGCAGGTTTCCTTCACGGGGCATTTGTACGGCGAATACGGACATGGGCGGAACCCTTGTCCGCGCCCTTGGCTCCAGGCCGGGAGTACGAGCGCCAAGCACACGATTACAATCACGGAAACAGCTGCACCAAATCGTTTCGATCTCGTCATGCGCCATCCTCCTTTCAGCTCTCCTGCAAGCACATCTTATCGCAATCCGCTTAGAAAGCGTACACCATGGACAAAATCGGGGTAACGCCGGCGGCCGTGTTTCGCCCCACCAGGTCAACATTCAGGCCCAAGGAAAAGGAGAGCTTATCCGTGGCCATGTATTCGATTTCGGGAGCGATCGAGAGCAGCATTGCCGGAGGCGAGTTGGGAGACTGCCCGAAAAGGCGGCCGCCATCCCAGGCGCTGGTCAGCTCCAGGCATCCGACCCATTGAGCCGTAAACGGGTATTCGACCGCGAAGTTGGCGGTGACGAAGTCCCTAGGGTACTGTGGACCGTCGTCGTCAGTGAAGTCCGTGACAAAGGAGTAGTACAGGTTGCCGTAGACAATGAACGGCTTGATATACTTGGAGATATTGAATCCAGGCGTCAGAACGTAGCCGCCTCCCCCGATGGCGTCGGTCCCGATTCGGCGCGGGTTCAAGTTGCGGAAATGACCGCTGGGGAAGGTGGGTGTGAATACGGCGCTGATCGTGGGAAGTGTCTCGGATTCCTCGACGATGCGGTATTTGAAAGTCAGGCTGATGTCTCCGAGGCCTCCAAAATTGGAGGAGCGCTCGCCGCCCGGGCCTTGGCCTTCTTCATCGACGCTGCTCGCCCAGTTGTGGATGTACGGAATGACCGTGTACACTTCCATATTCTTGAACAAGCCGTAGGTGAGCTTGAGACTCATCTCGTAAGAGTAGAAGCTCCCCCCCGCCGATACCCGCCTCCAGCTGTCCGTGAAGTTGTTGGTGACGGCAGTGAAGCCGATGGTGGGCTGGATGACGAACCTCCCGGTGTCGGTGGGGATGGCCGTATCGGTGATCAGGGGGCCGAAGGTGGCGGGGCATTCCTCTTCCTGGGCTTCTTCCTGCCGGCCCTCCGGGGCTTCCCTCTCTTCTGAGGAGAGCCCCGCCATTTCGGCGCTCCGAGCCATCGGGGGACAGATCAGGGCGAGAACAAGCACCACGACGAAAAGGCAGCGATGTGTTTTCATGGCTCCAATCCTCTCTGCAGTATCCATAGGGGTTTAGGGGACCACCGCCCGGGTGGGATCCGAATGGCACAAAAAAAGCCACGAAGCCAGTCTTCCTGTTCAGGGAGCGCAAGCCTTCATGGCTTTGAATTGAGCGTGTCTGGGTCGCTTGAATTCGGCTGTGTGGCGACGAGACTTCTTGTCTCTAATTATGATCCAGCCTTGGCAAAGGCATTACATCAGCGAGCCACGGGCGTCAAGCAGGAAGTCGCGGAGGAGGCGGTGAAACGTGCCGGCTGCCACGCTCGACCGCGGGAAGGGGGGCGCGCTTCGATTTCTCGCGCCAATCGGGAATTCCCGAGC
>CALBZH010000653.1 GCA_937889795.1 uncultured Syntrophobacteraceae bacterium
TCGATGTCTCCGTCGTGGGGACACACAAAGCGCGCCACATCCGGGGAGAGGTCCATGAGTGAGCGAATGGCGCGTCTCGCACGCGCAACGCTCCAAGACTCCAAGTAGAGTGCCAGCGCAAACAGGAACGCAACTGACGCCGCCTCCAGCCAGTGCCCGATGCCCAGCGCCCCCGCAACAGCGACCGACATGAGGAGGTTCATATCCGGCGCCATTCGGCGCAGCGAATGATACGCACGGGGCAGAACCGTCCAGCCGCCCGCAAGGATTGCCCCCGCGTAAAGGATCTTGGAAAAGAGTGGGGGCCCATGGGTGGCAGCCAAGTCTTCGGCAAAGGCCTGCAGCCAGCTCCCCGCTTCCATGCCATGACCCAGGACTCCCCCGACTGTCAAAGCACCGCTCAAGAGACACAGAAACAAGCGTCCATGACGCTCCCACGGGGAATCGCTCCCGGGTACTTCAGGACCTTCCGCTCCAGCCTCCCACGGAACTGCTTCCATTCCCGTCCCTGCCACGGCCTTGACAACGGCAGTTCGGTCGATCTGCCCGCCAGACGAAATGACCGACATTTTCCCGGCAAGCAAATCGAAGGCAAGGTTCAGCTCACCTCCCACAAGGGGTCCAACTTCTCGCTTGAGGACCCCGATTTCGGTGGCACAGCACATCCCCTTAATCCGAAAGTCCATGCGCTCCATGGGACACGCTCCTGACTTCGTCGCTTTCAATGCCTTTTGCTATTTTAATGGTCTGAGTGCGACTCCGGCCACTCTTCTGATGAGGGTGGGGACGATTCGGGCGACTTTGAATTTCCGAACGGTGAACTGGATGGAGAAACGACCTTCAAGGGAGCCTGAAGCACTTGCTTCATGATGCCAATCAGCTTCGATCCGATCGCGGAGGGCGACATGGGAATGATGCTCGGGTCCGCGATCTCCCCCGAAACCTTCACAGGGACCGAGATCACACCGTCGAACATCCTCCCGATCAAGGGCACGTAACCGATGAGCTTCTCGAAAGTCCTCAGCGGCGCCAGGAGGACGACCATGTCGACCGTCTGCGTCACAAAATCCACCGTCCCACTCCACACCATCTTCATGCAGCGACTGTCCACCACCGCTTCATCGAGACTGAGCTTCCCCTCGTCCACTGTCGCCCTCACTTTGATGCCGTCGTAGGCGCACCCCTCTCTGGCTAGGTCCGGCAGCTGACCGCGGTAGATTTCCGTGACGTTG
Organism: uncultured Syntrophobacteraceae bacterium; assembly: GCA_937889795.1. Taxonomy (GTDB): domain Bacteria; phylum Desulfobacterota; class Syntrophobacteria; order Syntrophobacterales; family Syntrophobacteraceae; genus CALBZH01. Next base: position 1,233 of record CALBZH010000653.1, read on the forward strand.
ATGACCGAAAAGATCTTGCTGACGACGTCGAATCGATAGATTCGACCTTCCTTAGCGTCGAATTCCAGACTGCCCCGGAGGGACTTGACCAAATCACCCTTTTTCCCTTCGGCTCGCAGCTCCCCGTTGAGGCTAAAGCTGCCGTCGATGATCGCCTTTTTGCCGCCAAGACAAACGATGCACGGCTCGAGCGGCTCATTCACCGCAGTCGGTTTGGCCATCAAGGAGACCTTGCTCTCGTCCACCAGCAGCTCCCCGGGCAGGGAGACCCCGCAGAGCTTTGCATCGGTCGTTTCAACCTTCACCGTACCGGGTTGAAAATGGACATTCCCCTTGAAGGGCGCGAAGACGTATTTCCCATATTCCAGGCGGTCGAGTTCTACTTTCAAGACGCCAGTCAACGCCAGTCCCATGAACCGGGGGTTGAGGATCTCCGTCGAGACCGTCCCCGGACCCGAGCCGCTCCCTTTCTCTCCGGACGACCCCTCCTCCGTGGCAGCATCCGTCATCCAGACATAGCTCTCCGACGAAACCGCCATATCCATGGCCAGCCCGTGAGGCGCGAACGAGAGATTACCCGAAAGATGGAGCGGCGATCCCTCATAAACAACATCCGCGGACTTGATGGTCAGACGCCCCCCCTGGGCATCGAGACTTGCGCGATCGATCCGAACGGGTGCCCTGAATTTCCAGAGGGAGTGAAATCCGCTCAGATCCAGCACCCCGGTTGCTGTGCTCCTGACGGGCTCTTCCACAAAAACATTGAGCCGAAGATCGCCCGTCACGCCACCCTTGAGCAGGTCGTTTTTCTCCAGAAGCTGATCCAGTGTTTTACCCTCCAAACGCCCCTGGAAAGCCAGATCGAGGTCCCGCTCCCGCACGGTGGCCTTGAGAGCCCCGTCCGACAGCTGGTCCTTCACCGTCAGACGGTTGATCGACCACTGGTCCCTCCCGCGCATGTACTCGATCGACGTGCGCACGCCACTCGGCTGGCTCAAATTCCCCTCAAAGCTGACACGCCCGTTTCGCTCCCAGACAAAACGTGACTTGACGAGAGACAAGGGCGGCTTTGGGCGAAATTCCTGAGGGAGACCAATCAGGTCAACAACCCACTGGGTCGCCTTCGGCCCCACCTCGGCCTCCGCGAACGTCAAATCCGCGGCCATCAAGCCCGACTGCGTCTTGAGAGCCACGCTCATGCTCACCGCCGCATCCAGGAGGCTCGCCTCACACTCCGAGAGGGTCAGAACCGACGGAGCCCCGAGCAGCTTGCTAGACTTGACCGTCACCGGCCCCGGGAAAAAGGGCGACTCCACCGTCCCTTGATTGAAATCCCCCTTGACCTCGTATTTCCACTTGGCCGGTTCGTAAAGGGGCCCCTCTAATTGCGCGGATTGCAGAGTAACCATACCCTTGAGATTCTGGATGTCTGGCAGACCGCGCTTCACCCGCGGGAAAGACGTCAACCACGGAAACATTTGATCCAGGAAGATTTGGGCCGGGCTCTCGGACTGAATTTGAATGCGTGAAGAAGGTCCCCAATCGATGGAGACATCAAGGGGAGTCCATGACGATCCACCCAAGCTCCCCTCAAATCCATTGATCGCAATGGATTTACCTTCGAAAACCAGGGCCTTACCTTTCACCTCAATGGGGAAAGGCGTGCGCTGGTACTTACCCTGAAGATTGAATTCACGTGCATCGACCTTGGTCTTCACGTCTTTGACGGTCTCGCCGAGAACGAGCCGTCCCTTCGCCCTGCCCTCGATTTCGCTCATGCGATTCAGCTCAACCAAGAAATCCTTGTCTTTGACGGCATGCAAGAGGACGGCGGGCAGTCTTGAGAGGTCCGCATCCACGGCTATGTCCAGATGGAAAGGACCGTCGCCGCTGGGATCTTTTTCGAGGGCAAGGGTCAAGGAGCCATCGTGGCCGGTCGTGGCTCCCGTATGAGCCTGGAGACGGCGGCCTTCCAGAATGCCCCCTTCGATAACGGCATCCCCTGTGGCGCCCTCTACCTCGAGGTCGGCTGGCTCGATATAGATGCGTCCATCGACCATACTGCCCGTGATCGTCACATTCTCAAGCTCCCCGAGCTCATCCAGAGTCTTGTCCTGAACCTGCGCTCGGATCTGAGGAACGCGCCCTCCTTTGACTACCTCGAAGGTTTTGATTACGCCTCGGCTCTTGCCCGCGAGGACCAGCATGAGCTCACGAACGCCCCCTGCGTCGACGTCCGTCCCATGGACGTCCGCGGAGATCCGAGCGGTTTGCGGGTCGTACGAGACCGTCCCGGTGACCGAGAGCGCTGGGACCTTGGTCTTCAGGGAATCCAGCGTGAGCTTGAACCCGTCGGGACGCAGGGCGATTCCGCCATCGAGACTCGCCTCCTTCAGGAAAGTGGTTCGGTCGCCCACCTTCAAACCGAGCCTGGGAACGGCCGTGCGAAAAGACAGGTCGAGCTCGGCGGGTCCCCCGCTGACGAGAAGAACGCTCAGGTTCATCTCGTGCTCAGGAAATGAGAGAGGGTTCTCGGGGTAGAGGATCTGGGAAAGGACGTCCGGGTTCAGGCCCACAACACTCGTGTAGGAACGACCCTTGAACGTGTCCAGTTCAAAGAAGCCCTCCGAGCTCACCGAACGCCACAGGTTGGAGCCGCACGAATAGGCCAGGCGCACCTCCTTTCCGTGCCTCACCAAACGCGCCGCAATCTTATCGAAGTGGGCAGCTTGCTGACCATCGATCTGCAGATCGAGCTCGCCGTTTTCCATGGTGACGACGAGACCTTCGGGCATGGACACCGCTGGTGCCAGCACACCCACAAATCCCCGCCGCATCCCGCCGTGGGTTAGCGCGCCCACTTCTTCGCCCAAAGTCAACTGCTCCCCCGAGCCGTTTCGCCGCAAAGGGACCGTCAGCTTGGGATTGCTCAAACGGACCCGGCTCATTCGAAGCTGCCCCCGAAACAAAGGCAGCGCGTCCACCGTAACCCGCACGGATTCAACATCCGCGGCAGAGCCATCGGGGCGGGAGACAACAAGGCTATGGGCTGTGAGGTGCGGTCGGGGCAAGAGGGAGACGTCCATGGATTCGAAGGACACTTCGCCTGCAACGTAATCTTGGAGTGTCGAAAGTGCCATCTGCCTGACCGCATCCAGGCTTACCAATCGCGGCAGAGCCAGCTCCAAAGCCACCAGTAGCACCACGAAAAGCAGGCTCAATGCCGCAAGAACCGTGAATACCCTTCTTAACCTGACCACGGCGGCGCGTCTCCCAGCAAGGATGGCAAGCAACGAAATGGACCGTGAACACACGACGGAGGTGTCGGGAGGGCAACATTACGGTTGCAGCAAAACGATTGAATGTCTCTCGGCATGGGAGGAAGAATAGCAGTTTCGCCCAAGTGGGGCAATATCTTGCTGGAACAAAAAGGGGGGAGCACGAGGACTCAACCGGACTCAATTGGATCCCTTGACATCGCCGTTAACCCGGTTACAATTGTGATCAGTCGACGGAATTGCCAATGGGGGCGAAACGGGTTCGACGGGAGTAAAGAAGCTTACGTTGCATGCCGAGGTTCCGACTCCTCGTAAAACAGTTGGGCCTAAACACAAACGCAGACGACTACGCGTACGCCGTAGCCGCTTAAGCGGCTACCGTTCCCCCGGTCATCTCCCGCGTGGCCGGATGGAGCGTCGACTCAGTGGGATGGTCTTGGGCGGCTTGCCTGCGCTTCCCGAGATGAGATCCAGCAGGCTGGCCAGCGAGAAACCCTGCCCGCAGGGGGTTCAAGAGGGCGAGAAAACCAAAACTCGGGCTAAGCATGTAGAGACCTAAGTGGAATGCTTTCGGACGCGGGTTCAACTCCCGCCGCCTCCACCATCATGGCACTAAACCCAGAGGTAGCAAGGGTTCATCTACAAGATCCCACGGTCCCGACCTTGTACACGAGTTTTGGCACAAACTGTGGCATAAGGTGAGTGGAACCGTGGGAGATGCTTCCTACCTTCCCAGGCGCCACTCTCCCTTATATTTCCGCATGATTGTACCTCTCGACCTACGCCCAGTTGTCGCCCTCGGTAGAGAGTTGCGAAAGCCCGCCGAGACGATTCCCCCTTGGGCAGATCCTCAAAAACGATTAAGATCATGAACAGCTCTTGAGAAGAACCGCCATCGAGGTCTCGCTTCCTGGCTCGTTCCAGCTAATCCCAGCGATCCAAAAGCGGATCGCGTGGCGGGACTTTTCTCGAACGGAACGCAATTCTTGGATCCATTGGCTTAGGGAACATTCGCACCCGCTCTCGGGCTCTTCTACTTTTCGGATCGTGCCCGTATCATGGGAGCCGGACATGTCAGCTCAGCCAAGTTACGCTGATCTCCAGCGAAGAGTTGACTCGCTTATCCAGGAGGCCACCCTTCAAGAGCAGGTCTGCAGACAGATCGAATGGGAAAACCAGAGCCTTCGCAGTCTGGTTGACCTTGTGTGTGTGGCAAGCGCGGCCGAGAGTCTCCACGGAAGCCTCCGACTTCTTGCCGACAGGGCCAACGACTTGCTGGACTCCGAGGTCATCTGCATTGCCTTAATCGATCAGTCCACGGGCGATCTCGTCCTTGGCGACTGGTCCTGCGCCTCCGCCCAAGCGTGGTTGGAGCCCGCTTTTCCGATCCCCGCAAGGGGAAGTGGCGCATCGGTCATGGCGACACTGCAAGGGATCATCCTGAAAAGCCACGTTGGGCAAATCGACCCGGATCCAATCCTCAGCAGCCTTTGCTCCCAAGTTCGATCCGGTTCTGCAATGGTGGCTCCCGTCACCGAGCAAGGGGGGTGTCTCGGAGTCATCTATGCATCCAAATCCGGCGAGCCTCATTTCCAAGAGGCTCACCTCAACGTCCTCATGCTCGTAGGGCACTTCATTGGCTCGGAAGTCAAACGACGGACAGCGGAAGAAAAGCTCAGGGAGAGCGAGGAGCGGTTTCGTTTCATGGCCGAGACGACCGGGGATGTTCTCTATCGCCTGCGTTACAGTACCATGCAGTACGACTATTTGAGTCCCAGCATTCAAGACCTGACCGGTTATGGACAAGAAGAAATCCAGACCATCGGGTTTTCCAGGCTGGTAGCGAGGATCGATATTCCGGGTCAAGAGAATGTCGATCTGGAGATCATCAGAAACAACAGGCTCCATGGGAAGCTGGGTGAATACCGCGCAGATTATCTGATCGAAACCAAACAGGGGAATCCCAAATGGATTCGAGATCATTCTTTCCCATGGGTCGATGAGCGCTCAACGGTTATCGGCTCGGTGGGAATCCTCAGTGATGTTTCGGAGTACAAGCGCGCGGAGGCCCGCGTTCTGGAATGCACGAATGATCTCATCGAATCCGAGGAGAAGTACCGAACCCTGGTTGAGAACGTTCCCCTCGTCGTCTATCGCATGGGACCCCGCCAGGACATCCTTTTCGTGAACCAATTTTTCCAGGAGGTTTTCGGATACAGCGCGGTTGAGGTATTTCAAGACCCAACCCTTTGGGCCGGCTGTGTGTACGAGGACGATCGGAAGCGCATCGAGGACTTGCGAAACCGCTGTTACCAAGAAGGCAAGGAGTTTCTAGCGGAGTACAGGGTCAGTCACAAGGATGGGCACCTTGTCTACATTCTCGATCACGCTGTTCCTTACCGCACACACGGAGGTCAGGTCGTCAGTCTCGATGGGATCATCATCGACATGAGTGACAAAGTGAGGCTTCAGGATCATCTGTTGCAGACCCAAGGAATCAAGACACTGAGCGAGATTTCCGCAAGACTCGCCCATGAAATACGAAATCCGCTGGTATCCGCTGGTGGCTTTGCCCGGCTTCTCCTCACCCACATGAGCGATGACGACCCCAACAGGACCAAGGCTCAGATCATCGTCAAGGAGGTGGGACGCCTCGAGTTGATTCTCCACATGCTGTTAGCTTACATTAAGCCTCTCGATCTACAGGTATCTCCTGTGGATCTCAACGCGATGATCGAAGACATTCTACATATCCTTGATTCTAATCTTAGAGACAAGAATATTCGAGTTGAGTCTAGACTGACCAATGAGACTGTACCTATTTCCGTTGATCCACAACAAATGGAAAATGCCCTCGAGGCAATTCTTAGGAACACGATCAATCAATGCAAATCACATGGAACGCTTTCGATTGATACTCATCGACAAGGTAAAACCTTTGCAATCCACATCAGGTATCCGATACGCCATATGTCAGCTGATGACATAGAGCATTTCTTCTATCCTTTCACCTCGTTTGCGGCATGTCAAACGAACACAGAGCTTCCACTCAGCAAGATCATCATCAACAAGCACGGCGGGCAGACGGAAGTAGAGCTCGGCGAGAACCATCACCTTACCATCACGATCACATTACCGCTGCGATCCGACTGACCCACGCAGGATCGTTTCCACGGCCCGACTTCAGACTTCAAACGGCACCGGCCGAAGCAATGCCGTCGCGCGACGTTTCCTTCACGCGGTACATGGCCATGTCGGCCAGCCCCAGCAGACCGATCGCATCCTGGGCGTCGCCAGGAAAGGTCGCCACTCCGAAGGAAGCGGTCAGACAGAGGCCAAGCCCCTCCTCTTTCAAGAACGCGAAGCCGTTGATGCGCTCCCGAAGTTCATGGGCGAAGCGCAGCGCCTCTTGTTTCCCCTGGTGCGTCAGCACAACGATGAATTCGTCACCCCCATAACGAAAAGGCACAACCGTCGGCCCAGACATCTCCTGAATCAGGTGCCCCACTTCCCGCAGGACTTTGCTTCCGCACAGGTGCCCATGGACGTCATTCACTTGCTTGAAATGATCCAGGTCCAAGAAGAGCATGGAGACCTCGTGCCCCTCAACCCTCGCCAGGGCCAGCTCCCGATCGAGCACATCGTAAAGATGACGGGCATTGAAGAGCGACGTGTGCTCGTCCGAGATGACCAATCGTTGGATTCGTCTATACATGGCAGCGTTTTGGATGGCGATGGCCGCATATTCGGCCAAGGTCTCGAGGGTCCCCATGTCCTGGTCTGAGAAGGCCGTTTCCTCCATCCGGTTGACGAGCTCGATCACCCCCAGCACCCGCCCTCGATTCGTCATGGGCACACAGATCAGCGATCGGGTGGTGAAATCGCACAGGTCATCAAATCGCTTGCAGAATCGCTCGTCCGCCTGGACGTCCGAGACCAGGAGGCTCTGGCCCGTTTCGGCAACCCAGCCAGCTATCCCTTCTCCAACCCTCAACCGCTTCCCTTTGATGGTCTCCCCGCTAACCCCCACGGCAATTTCAAAAACCAGGTGATCCCCATCATCCTCCATGAGCAGGAGAGACCAGTTCTCCGGTCTCAGAAGCTCACGAACCTTGTTCATGATGATTTCGAGCACCTCCGACAAATCCAGCGTCGCCGTCAGCGTCCTCGTCAGATCGGCATAGATCTGGTGCTCGGCCCTCAGTCGGTCAACATCGGTCATCAAGTCAGTCATGAGCGCACCTCCCGGCATTGCCAGGGATCTTACCACGAATGGCCACCAAGCTCCAAAGCCGTGTGGACAGGCACGGCCTTTGAGACTGGCCTGATCTTTGCTTCATCAACGCAGACCGGAATGGATCAAGCGCTGCAATGTCACCCTTCCGGAACGAAGCGGCGGCAATCATCGACAGATCGGAAGAGCACACGTCTGAACTCCAGTCACGAGTGGATATCT
>CALBZH010000654.1 GCA_937889795.1 uncultured Syntrophobacteraceae bacterium
GGTCGCGGCAAGGATCTTTTTCGACTTCGCAAGCCCGATCCCATAGATGTAGGTTAGGGCGTTTTCAACCCGTTTTTCCCTGGGCAGGTCCACACCAGCAATACGCGCCATCGTCCTATGGCCTCCTTGGTCCCTGGCTCTGTTTGTGCCGCGGGTTCTTGCTGCAGATCACGCGCACAACACCGTGCCTCTTGATGACTGAGCAATGTTCGCAAATAGGTTTTACCGAAGGCTTAACCTTCATATCCTCACACTCCCATTCCGTTTCGACGCTTCAAACCTTCCGAAAGCGGGGAAGGCCTTATCGCGATCATTTATATCTATACACGATCCGACCCCGTGTCAAGTCATAGGTGGAAAGCTGAATCAGGACCTGGTCTCCCGGTAGGATGCGGATGAAATGCATCCTCATTTTCCCCGAGACATGGGCAAGAATCCGATGCCCGTTTTCCAGCTCCACCCTGAACATGGCATTGGGGAGCGGTTCCACGACCTTACCCTTGACTTCGATCACATCATCCTTCGCCATGCGGATCAATCGACCTCCTCATTACGGGATCTTTGCCCGGAAGCGGCAATCCGGTCCAACTTGCTCCATTCCTCTCCGGTCAAAGAGATCAACTCTCCCATGGCGTGAGGATCTCTGGCCCGTTTTCGCAAACCAGGACCGTGTGTTCGAAGTGGGCGGCGTCGGAATGATCGGCAGTCAGGACCGTCCACCCATCGGTTCCGGTGACAACCTGCTCTTTGCCCGTCATCACCATCGGTTCAATCGCGATCGTCATTCCCCGCTTAAGGGTAATCCCGGTGCCCGGTTTTCCGAAATTCGGGACTTGAGGGGCCTCGTGGAGCTTGCTTCCAATTCCATGCCCGGCATAACTCCTGACGAGACCGTATCCCTTTGGAACGAGAAAACTCTCAACCGCATGGCCAATATCCCCAACGGTCGCACCTTCACGGACAACCTGCACCGCGCGGTGCAAGGATTCGAGTGTGTCACGCAGGAGATCCCGGCGCTTGGCCGACACGGCACCGACTCCGTACGTGCAGGCGGCATCGCCATAGTATCCCCTGTACTCGACCCCCATGTCAAAGCTGACGATATCCCCTTCTTCAAGAATCCTCTTCCGGTCCGGAATACCGTGCACCACCTCTTCGTTGACGGAGATGCATAGAGTCCCCGGGAAAGGCCTCTTGATGCCTGGAACCCTGTAACCCCTGAATGCAGGGCGCGCCCCGCATTCGACCACATAGGCATAGGCCGCTTCGTCCAGGGAGTGGGTATCGACACCGGGCTTGACTCTTTCCCGGAGAAACCGCAACACGTCGGCTACGATTTTCCCGGCACGCCTCATCAAGTCCAGTTGTTCTTCGTTTTTCAAGGTGATCATTCTGGCCTTCCCCAAGGGGCATCCAGAATGGTTTTCAAGACTTCGTCACTGGACTTCTCCGCCTCGACCTCGACCAGCATGTTCCTTTCCCTGTAAAAACCCACCAGGGGCGCGGTCTGCGAGTGATACACGTCCAAGCGCTTGCGAATGACCTCTTCCCGGTCATCATCTCTTTGGAAAAGTTCTCCGCCGCACGCTTCGCACCTATCCCCCGCGGAACTGGGGCTAAAACGCACATGGTAGATTGCCCCGCACTGCCTGCATCCCCTCCGGCCTGAAAGGCGCTCAATCACGACCGCATCGGACACCTTGAAGAGGACAACGGCATCGAGGTCCATCCCAAGTTCTCCCAGCATCTTTTCAAGGGCTTCCGCCTGTGAAACGGTCCTGGGGAACCCGTCAAGGATAAACCCCTTTTCGCAATCGCTTTCACCGAGGCGGTTTTTCATCATCTCGACTATCAGGGAATCGGGAACGAGCTTCCCGGAATCCATATACCCCTTGGCCCGCAAACCAAGTTCGGTTCCATTTGCAACGTTTCCCCTAAGGATATCCCCGGTCGAGATATGGGCAACCTTCACCTTTTCAAGCAGTTTTGCCGCCTGAGTGCCTTTGCCGGACCCCGGAGGCCCCAAGAAAACGAGTCTCATCCGGCGGCCTCACATCTTGAAGAGCCCAGCCCGGTCACGCCGCTTCAGGATCCCTTCGTAGTGGCGCATGAGGAGCTGTCCCTCAATCTGCTGGACCGTGTCGAGGGCAACGCCCACGACAATCAGGATAGCTGTTCCGCCGAAATAAAAGGTGTTGATTCCCATGACCTGCGTCATGAGTGTAGGCAGGAGAGCGATAATCGAGAGGAATATCGCACCCGCGAGCGTGATCCGGGTCATGACCTTCTCGATGTAATCCGAGGTGGGTTTGCCAGGGCGAATTCCCAGGATGAACCCACCGTACTTCTTCATGTTGTTTGCCACATCCACGGGATTAAAGACGACCGCCGTGTAGAAATAGGCAAAGAAGATGATCAACGCGACGTATAGTACTGTGTAGATCAGGCTGCTCGGGGAAAACGCCCTCTGGATGAAGGCTCCGACTGCCCCTGGGAAGAAACGGGATATGGTGTAGGGCAAAAGCAGGACCGAAGACGCGAAGATGATCGGGATGACCCCTGCCTGGTTGACCCGGAGCGGAATGAACGTGCTTTGCCCACCATAGACCTTGTTGCCCACTACCCGTTTCGCGTACTGCACGGGAAGCCTTCTCTGTCCCTCCTGGAGAAGGATGCAGCCCGCAACGACTGCAACCATCAGGACAAGCGCGATAAGAAGCGCCAGGAAATTCATTTGCCCCGAACTGACGCTCGTCCAAGTCTGCACAATGGCCTCAGGAATACGAGCCACGATACCGGCGAAAATCAGGAGGCTGATCCCGTTCCCGATGCCGTGGTCCGATATGATTTCACCGAGCCACATGACTGCGACAGAACCTGTGGTGATGGTGGCGACGACAAGCAGGAGATCCCAGGATGTCCCGGAGAAGATTCCCAACCCCCTGAGCCAGAAGGACAGCCCCAGGGCCTGCACGGCCGCAAATCCCACCGTGCTCCACCGAGTGTATGCCACGATCTTCTTGCGCCCTTCCTCGCCTTCCTTCTGGAGCTTTTCCAAGGCAGGGAAGACAACAACCAGAAGTTGCATCACGATACTGGCATTGATATAAGGGCCGACGCCGAGTGCAAAAACGCTGAAACGCCGAAGTGCCCCGCCCGCAAACAAATCCAGGAAACCAAGTACCCCGCCCTGCTCAAAGAGCCTCGACATCGCGGCCCCGTCAATTCCCGGCGTCGGGATATGGGCCCCAAGGCGAAAAACGAAAAGAACACCAAGGGTGAAGAGAATCCGACGCTTCAGGTCAGGCAACCGCATCGCATTGCGGACGGAGTCAAGCACCTAGATCACCTCTGCCTTTCCGCCCGCAGCTGTAATCTTCTCCATGGCCTTCGCGCTGAATGCGTTGGCCTTTACGTTAAGGGCCTTCGTGAGGTCCCCCGAAGCGAGGATCTTCACTCCATCCAGATTGCCGTGGATGAGGCCGACCGAAAGGAGCTCAATAGCGGTAATCTCGCTCCCTGGCTCGAAACGTTCCTCAAGAGACTTCAGGTTGACCACTTCATAGTTCACCGCGTGGCGCGCGTTGTTGAAGCCCCGCTTGGGGACGCGCCTCTGGACAGGCATCTGCCCGCCTTCGAATCCACGGCTAACGCCGCCGCCGGCTCGGGCTTTCTGCCCCTTGTGACCTTTTCCAGCCGTTTTTCCTGTGCCGCTTCCGACTCCGCATCCGAGCCTCTTGGGCTTCCGGCGGGATCCCGGGGCGGGACTGAGATCATGCAGGTGCATGGGATCTCCCTCCTATTTCTCGATGACTTCCCAGTCGACCAGATGATGGACAGCAGCGATCATTCCCCGGATCTGGGGAGAGTCCTCCATCTCGACCGTATCGTTAAGCTTTCGGAATCCAAAAGCCCGGATTGTCCGCTCCTGCTTTTCGGGGCGTCCGATGCAGCTTCGCTTCCAGGTAATCTTCAACATGGCCATACCCCGTACTCCTAGGCAGCCTGGACCGGTTTACGGTCCTTGCCGCGCAGGCGAAGCGTTTCCTCGGGAGTCCGCATCGCTTTCAGCGCCTCGAAAGTGGCATAGGCTACATTGATCGGGTTCGAGGTTCGTCCGATAACCTTCGTGAGAACATCCTTGACCCCGCCAAGCTCCATTATGGCGCGTACCACGGCGCCGGCGATAACGCCGGTACCGGGTGCCGCTGGCTTTAGAAGGACTTCGGCCGCGCCGAACTGCCCGATGATGGGGTGCGCCACCGTGTTGCCGACCTTCTTCAGCGTGACCATGCTTTTCTTGGCCTTCTCGATTCCCTTCCGAACCGCCTCGGGAATCTCTCGAGCCTTGCCCATTCCCACTCCGACCTGCCCGTTGCCGTCGCCGGCCACGACCAACACGCTGAATTTGAAACGTTTACCGCCCTTGACCACCTTGCTCACGCGCTTTATACAGACAACGCGTTCGATCAACTCGGTCTCGGTTCCCTTTTGCATCCTGGCTGCCATAGGCCAACCCTCCTAGAACTTCAGCCCGGCTTCGCGGGCGGAATCTGCCAAGGCCTTGACCCGACCGTGGAACATATGTCCACCGCGATCGAAGACGACAGCCTGGATCCCCTTCTCCAGGGATCGCTCCGCGACCAGCTTGCCGATCAACTTAGCCGCCTCGATGTTGCCTGTTCCCTTAAGCTGCTCCGCAACGGCCTTTTCTCTCGTGGAGACTGCGACAATCGTCGCGCCCTGGACATCATCGATGACCTGGGCATAGATATGCTTGAGGCTCCTGAAAACAGCCAGCCTTGGCGCCTCCGCAGTTCCCGAAAGCTTCTGCCGAAGTCGCATATGCCGGATCACGCGCATCTCATTTCGGCTTCTTTTCCTAATCATGCTCTTTCACCTCGACTACTTCTTCGAGCCAGCCTTGCCGGCCTTACGAATGATGAACTCGCCCGCATAGCGCACTCCCTTGCCCTTGTAGGGCTCGGGCGGACGATAGCCGCGGATGTTTGCGGCAAGCTGACCCACAACCTGCTTGTCGGCACCCTTGATTAGGATCTTCGTCGGTCCGTCGGTCAGGATCTCCACGCCTTCAGGCGGTTCAACCTGGATCGGGTGAGAATAACCGAGGCTGAGAACCAGGGTTTTCCCCTGCATCTGTGC
>CALBZH010000655.1 GCA_937889795.1 uncultured Syntrophobacteraceae bacterium
GGATTCGGTCGGCCCGTCGTATGGTGGAGAGCCGGTGGGCGATCACGATGTTGGTGCGGTTCACGAACGCGGATTGGATCGCCTGCTCGACCAGCATTTCCGTTTCCGTGTCCACGTTGGCGGTGGCCTCGTCCAGGACCAGGATGCGGGGATTTCTGGCCAGAACCCGGGCGATCGCGAGGAGCTGCTTCTGTCCCGCGGAAAGCTCCATCCCGCCTTCGCCGATCCGCGTTTCCAGACCCGCCGGAAGCCGCCGGACGACCTCCTCTAGCTGGGATTGGCGAAGTACCCGCTGAAGCGCTTCCTCGCTCAAATCGAGATCCAGGAGGACGTTTTCTCGAAACGACCCGGGAACGATCAGAACGTCCTGCATCACCAGACCGATCTGGAGCCTCAGCCACGCGGGGTCGAGGGTCCGAAGGTCCATGCCGTCCACTCTGACGGCCCCGCGGAGCGGGTCGTGGAATCGCTCGAGCAGGTTGATGACCGTGGTTTTGCCCGATCCCGTCGCGCCGACGATGGCGAGCGTTTCCCCAGGGCTCACGCGAAACGAAAGGTCCTCCAAAACGAGCCGATCGCGCTCGTAGCCGAAATCAACGTGCTCGAAGGCGATGCCGCCCTGAAGCTTCTCGGACCGCAGCGGTGCATCGGGCACGGGCAGCCGCTCCCGACTGTCGATCATCTGAAAGATGCGCTCGGCGGATGCCATGGCCGACTGCACGATGGAATACTTCTGGGACAGCTCGCGCAGGGGCTGGAAAAAGAGCCGTACGTACGAGATGAAGGCCGCGAGCACGCCGATCGTCATGTGGCTCTGGATGATCTGGCCGCCGCCGTACCAGAGGATGAGCGCCAGGGCGAGGGCGTTCATGACCTCGATGAGAGGAACGAAGACTCCGAAGACATGAATCTGGTAGCGGGCCGCGCCGTAATAGCGGTCGCTCAGTCCGTGGAACCGCCTGCGGAAGTCGTCTTCCCGGACAAAGAGCTGGACGATGGAAATCCCGGTGACCGTCTCCTGGATGAAGGCGTTGATGGCGGCCAATTCCGACCGGATGCGCCGGAAGGCGTCGCGGCTCAGCCTGCCGAAAACCAGCGTGATCACCAGGATGATGGGAAACGTCAGGCCGACCAGGAGCGCCAGCCGCCAGTTCATCCAGACGAGGATGCCCAAAATCCCGAAGAGCCGGATGCCGTCGTTGAAGAGCGTGACGATGACAGAGGTGAACATCTCATGCAGGTTCTGGATGTCGTTGGTCAGCCGCGTGACGAGGCGTCCGACGGGGCGGCTGTGAAAGAAGGCGAGATCGAGCTCCAGCGCATGCGTGAACATGTTTTGACGCAGGCCGTGCATGGCTCGTTGCCCCGCCCACTCGAGCGCCACGACCTGAAAAAAATTGGCCACGAACCCGATGAGCACCACGACCAGAAAGACCCCCGCAAGCGTTCCGACCGCCGCTACGCGCTCGTTCAGGGGGAGCGATGCGTCCACGATGTAACGATCCATCGCCTGCTGGAAGATCCAGGGGAGGGCGAGGCTCGATCCCGTGATGACGAGGGAGAGCAGCACCGCCCAGACCACGCCCCGCAGCTGGGGAAGCATGAATCGCACGAGGCGGCCCCACAGGTGGATGTCCCCGAAATGCGTCGGGTGATCGTCTTCGTAGTATCCGTAATCATTCATGGGCATGGGCGGATTCGGGCGTCATCTGCTGCCGGTAAATGGTGCGATAATAGGGGCTCGTTTCCATGAGCTCTCGATGGCTGCCCCGAGCCACCACTTCCCCCCGATCGAGCACCACGATCGTGTTGGCATCGGCCAGCGGCGCCACCCGGTGGGAGACAACGATGCAGGTTCTGCCGCGAAGATAGTCGGCGATCGAGCGGATGATCGCGTGCTCGGTTTCCATGTCCACGGCGGAGAGTCCGTCGTCGATGATGACGATGGGTCGGTCGAGCAGCAACGCCCGAGCAAGGGCCACGCGCTGACGCTGCCCGCCGGAAAGCTTGACGCCGCGCTCTCCGATCCGCGTCTGGTACCCGTCCTTCATGAGAACGATCTCGTCATGGATGGCGGCGGCGCGTGCCGCTCTCTCGATTTCGGCCTGCGTCGCATCTGGCCTGCCCATGGTGATGTTGGTGGCGATGGTTTCGGAGAACAGGGCAACCTCCTGTGGAACATAGGCGATCGCGCCGCGTACCGAAGCCAGGTCCAGCCGGTTCACATCCATCCCGTCGAAAAAGACCGACCCGTCCGGCACGGGGTAGAGCCTCGCGAGCAGGTTGGCGAGCGTCGTCTTTCCGGATCCCGTTCTGCCAACGATTCCCAGGAAAAGCCCAGGCTTGATCTCCAGGTGCACCTGTTTGAGGACTGGCTCGTCCTGGCTGGGAAACGAAAAAGAGAGGTCCTGGATGCGGATGGATCCCTGCTGAATGGGAGTGGGCAGCGGTGCGTCCGGAGCGGCGAAGGAGGGTTTCTCGTGAAGCAGGGCCTGAATCCGGGAAAGGGACGTCACGCCTCGCTGAAAGAGATCCGACACCCATCCCAGTGCCATCATCGGCCAGCTGATGAGGTAGAGGTAGCTGATGAAGGCCACGAAATCTCCGGTCGTGATGGCTCCGGCAATGGTCATCCGGCCGCCCAGGAATAGGACCAGCAGGAGACTCAGGTTTCCGATGAGGATGGAGACCGGAAACAGGGTTCCATAAATCATCGCCAGGCGAATGTTGTTTTGAACGTAAGCCTCCCCGAGCGCGTCGAACCGGCCGGCCTGGGGTCCTTCCTGATTGTAGGCTTTGATCAGACGGATGTTTGAAAAAGACGACCGTACGAATTCCGTCAGGACGGAAAACTGCTCCTGGACGGCTTTGAAGCGTTGATGGAGCCGCGAGGAAAGTATGCGCGTCAAAATCGCGAGCAGCGGCATGGGAGCCAGCGCCAGGGCGGTCAGGCCGGGATGGATGTAAAGCATGAAGCCGACGGCTGCCAGTCCCATGAACACCGCGTCCACCGCCGCCACAACCCCCATGCCGCACGCGAGCTGGACCGATGACAGGTCGTTTGTGGCGTGCGCCATGATGTCGCCCGTGGTGACCCGTTGGAAAAACGGACGGTCAAGGATCAGGAGGTGGGAAAAAAAACGGTTTCTCAGATCCGACTCGACAAGACGTGAGAACCCCAACAGCAGCACGCGCCACCAATAGCGCAACGCGCCGATGAGGAGAGCAAGCAGCATGACCAGACCCGCTTGCCGCAACAGGCTCGAAGATGTGGCCGCGCCATGCTCGAGGCTGTCCACGGCGCTCTTGATGATCCGCGGAACCAGGAGCTGAAAGAGATCGACGGCCATGAGCGCGAGGAACCCGAGGATAATGCGCCAGGCGTGCCGACGGAAATACGGGGTGATGAGGCCAAGTGCGCCCCATGGGCCGGCAGCCTCGGCCTCGTCCCCTCCGGGCTGTGCCGCCGTTTTCAGGAGCTTTTTCACCGTCAGATCCTACCGCTCCTTCCATGCCCTCAGCTCACGGGCGAACTCCCTGCCGGCCTGGTAGGCCTCGCTCAAATACTCCGGGTGTCGCTGGGCGTCGCCCTCGAAGTCAAGCCCCCGGAAAAGAAGGGTTTTGGCCAGCTCCATGTCGAGAACGTCGAAAAAGTACTTGATGGTCAGCAGGATGCCCTCAAAAAGCTTCGCTCCCTTGGTTGCCCCGACGGACAGGAAAAGCCCCTTGCGCCTGATCGTGCCTTTCCCGAACGGGACCCGGTCGATCCAGTACTTCTTGACCCACAAGGACTGAAATCGATCCATGAAAGCCTTGGTGTGGGCACTCACGCTGTAGAAGAAGACGGGGGAGGCCAGCATGAGAGCGTCGCTTTGGAGAATCAAATCCCGCACGCGCTGAAAATCGTCCTCGATGGCGCAGCGGCCGTCTTCAATGCATCCATAGATCTCCATGCACGGGCCTATCTGGTGATCGCGAAGCACCACTTCCTCGACCACCGCTCCCTCCTCACGCGCAC
This sequence comes from uncultured Syntrophobacteraceae bacterium, assembly GCA_937889795.1. Classification (GTDB taxonomy): domain Bacteria; phylum Desulfobacterota; class Syntrophobacteria; order Syntrophobacterales; family Syntrophobacteraceae; genus CALBZH01. The sequence continues at coordinate 4,019 of CALBZH010000655.1, forward strand.
CCCGGACGACCTCGCGAAGCAGGATGGCCGTGTTGCCGTTGCGCCTCGGACTGCCGTAGATGGCTGTAATCTTGACCATGAAATGGCTCCTCCATTCCCGTGCTCTTAACAGAATCGCGCGTGAGAATCTATTCCTAATCCACCGCATTCAACGCGGTTCACTCGAAACCTCCAGTGAGGCGATTGTGCACGACGGGCGAGCCTGAGATCCCGCACGGTCGGCGCGAAAATTGCTCTAACGAGAATACCATGGCGATCCAGCCGGCCCAACCTGACCTGGCCGGACACTCATCAAGACCTGGCACTTCGAGGAAACGATCACCTCGAAGAACACCATCCGATCCCGCAGGAGAATCGCATTGTGTCAAGTAGATGACAAGCCACTGGCAGGCTTTGAGGCTGTCATGATTTTGACTTGGGCGGTCTGGTTACATCCAGGCTAGCTGAGAAGGAGCTGGGGATCGGGCGGCATCGGGACCTGAGTGCGTGGCTGAGAGGCCGCGGATCAATGCCCCGGGGAGTCTGGTTTAGATAATGGAAGGGGAATACGGCTTTAATGAAAACGGACGGAGGTTGGAGATGGGATCACTGGCAGCGCTGAGCACAGAGAAAGCATCCAGGGCTTGCATGTTCGGGCATCCGGGAACGGACCGAGACATCATTCAGAAAATCCTCCCGGTATCTGCCGTAGACACCTATCGAAAGGGCGAGCCCGTCCTCCTGAAGGAGGATGACGCGCGGTGCCTCTACTACGTGCAGGAAGGATCGGTGGAAGTGTACCACACGCGTCACGACACGCGCATCGTGGTCGCTCTTATCGGTGAGGGGGATTTTTTCGGAGAGATCGGCTTCTTTGACGGCGAGTCGCGCGTTCGAGACGTGCGTGCAACGGAGGACTCCATCATTCGAACGATCGACCAGGAAGCCCTCCGTCGTGTGCAGCAGCGGGACCCTGTGGTCTATGGCAATTTCCTCGCCCTGCTGACCGAACGGATCTGTGTCAAGTTCCGACGGGTCCTGGAAGAAAGGGAGCCGCTGACGGCTTACGCTGCTTCGCTTTCTACGGGGCGCAAAAGTTTTGACGAGTCAAAGCCGCTTCCGGCGCACTTTCTGACAACGCCTGAATGGGCGCATATCAGCAAAGTAGTGGAAAATTTCAAGGCCAAGTTCTATGATCTTTCGTATGGACTCCAGAAAGACAAAAGCCCCGAAATTCCCAAGGAGCTTTACGAGCGCTGCCATTCACTGCTGAACGATCTGAGCCGACAACTGCAGGAGTCCGCCTGCAAACCGTACACGCCGGAAACCCACGAATACATCTGGGGCTATGTTTTCAAAGAGATCTTTCCATACTACATGCGCAGTCGATTTGCTGAGCGCGCGTATTTCAAGCCGCAGGGGTACGCGGGTGACTTCATGATGATGGAAATGATTTACAAAAATGAGCCCGATGGCGATGGAAAGCTCGGTGTGGTCGTCGACAGCTGGTGCCTGAACACGAGGGCGGCCAGGGCCGTGCGCGCGCGTCGGGGTCTGCTGAGCCGTGAGCTCGAGCGACTCTCCGACGAGAGGGCGGGTTTGGGCGATTCCATTCGGATCATGAACCTTGCCTGTGGCTCCAATCGAGAGCTGTTTGATTTCCTCGGTCGATGCAGGTACTCCGAAAAGATCGAAGCCCTGTGTATCGATGTCGATCCGAGCGCCCTGGAATATACGAACCGGTATGTCAACATCATCCCACACCGGGCTTCGGTGAGGCTCATGAGCGACAACATTGTCAAGTGGTCGCTGGGGCGGGTACGGCACAGCATCAGCTTGCAGGATATTATTTACTCTTCCGGTTTGACCGACTATCTTGATGATAGACTCATTGTCTCTCTCGTGAATCGCTGTTATGAGCAGCTGAAGCCGGGTGGCACGCTGATGGTCGGCAACTTCGGTCTTGAGAATCCGGACCGTGCTTTCATGGATTACGTGCTGCACTGGAGGCTGATTCACCGGGGGCCCGAAGAGCTGAGGGCAATCTTCGCCAAGACGCCGTTCGGAAAGGATGTCGACGTGATTGCCGAGGAGGAAGGCGTGAACCTGTTCGTCATTGCCACGAAGCAAGCCTGATCCCGTTGATCCATCTAAGCCCTTCGGGCCACGAAAACGGCTCTGTGGGCCTCGATCGAAGAGTGACTCCGCGTTTCTGTTGACCGACCGATAAGGGGGCAGGGGCCGCTTTGGCCTCTGAAGGCAGCTCACGTTCCACACCAGAGGCATTTGTGCACAGTCCAGTAGCGGACAAGCTGACCATTCAGGCTTTTGAGAAGGAACAGGAGCCTCATGTCAGGGAGCGGGTGGGCATCATCCTGCTCCTCGGGGCGATTCTCGTGCCACTGTTTGGGGTTGCCGATTACTTGCTCTACCCCGCCCTTTTTTGTACCTTCATGAACTACCGTGTAATCGCCTCGATCGTCTGCGTGGCGTTGTTCTTCGTGTGCCGGAAGTGGAATCTCGGATTTCGTTCTGTGTATTTGGGAATCGCCGGGTTTTTCACGGTTGGGATTGCCATCATCGCGATGGTCCTGCGCACAGGTGGGTACACGACGCCCTATTACGCGGGGCTCAATCTGGTGTTCCTTGCTTTTTGCGCTGTGTTGGGACTCGGAATTCGCAGGGTGCTGCTCCCAAGCGTCGTGCTTTACTTCATTTATCTTGGCGGCGTGATCGCTTCGGGTCCGGTGGAGAATCTCAGCCTCTTTATCGCCAACAACATGTTTCTGTTGACCACGCTGGGGATCGGCATCATCGGGTCGCACACGGAGTTCAATCACAGGCTGAGGCAGTACCTGCTCCAAAAAGAGCTCGAGGTGGTGAAAGCTCAGTTGGAGGGGTACACTCGAAACCTGGAAGACAGCGTGGCCGAGTCCGAGGCCAAGTACAGCTTGGTGGTGAACTTGGCGAACGAATCGATTTTCATCGTTCAGGATGACCTGATCAAGTTTCCCAATCCCAAGACGGAAGAGCTGCTCGGGTATCCTGCCGAGGAGCTGGGGCGCATTTCATTTCTGGGCTTCGTGCTGCCCGTCGATCGGGAGGATGTTCAGGAGAAGTACCGCCAGATCGAAGCGGGGGAGCGTACCTCCAGCGTGCTTCCGTTCCGCATCGTGAACAAGCAGGGGGACACGCGGTGGGTCGATATGAGCTGCGTTCCGCTTGAGTGGAAAGGACGCGCGGCGATTCTCCACATGCTTCGGGACATTACCGAGCGGAAGCGGATGGAGATCGAGCTCATCCAGGCTCAGAAGATGGAAGCCATCGGTACACTGGCCGGCGGTGTGGCACACGAGTTCAACAATCTGCTCCAGGTGATCTCGGGGTATCTCCAGCTGCTATTCAAGCGGAAGCCGCCCGATGACCCGGATATTCGCTATCTCAACCACATCGACCGATCGGCACAGCGGGCGGCCGAGCTTACCAAGAAGCTGCTCATCTACAGCCGCAAGGTCGAAAGCCGACTCAGTCTGCTGGATCTCAACCATGAAATCCAGCAGAGCTGCGAGCTGCTCGAGCGAATCATCCCCAAGATGATCTCCATCGAAAAGAAGCTTAGCCCCGAGGTGTATAAGATCAACGCTGATGCGGGGCAGCTGGAGCAGATCCTCATGAATCTCGGCGTCAACGCTCGGGATGCCATGCCTTCGGGGGGGAAGCTCGTCATCGAAACCCGCAATTTCACCATGGATGAGGAGTTTTGTGCCAGTCATTTGGGAACACTCCCCGGGGAATATGTGCTGCTGACCGTTTCCGATACGGGGATGGGGATGGACGAGAAGATCCTGGAGCGGATCTTCGATCCCTTCTTCACAACGAAACGCCTCGGTGAGGGGACTGGTCTGGGCCTCGCCATCGTATACAGCATCGTGAAGAACCATGGCGGGCATATCATTTGCCGAAGTGAAAAGGGCGTGGGGACGACCTTCGAGGTGTACTTCCCCGTTGCCGTCGCCGAGCCGGCGGAGCACTCCGCTGAGCCCATGACCGAGGAGGGGATGAAGGGCGTCAGCGAGCTGATCTTGCTTGTGGACGATGAGGAAGAGCTCCTCGATATCGGCAAGGAAATGCTCGAGATGAATAATTACCAGACGTTGACGGCCGAAAGCGGGGAGGCCGCCATCGAGCTTTTCACCGCCAAGCGAGACCGGATCGATCTGGTGATTTTGGATATCAACATGCCCGGAATGGGCGGGTTCCGGTGTCTGGACAGGCTGCTCGAAATCGATCCGAAGCTCAAAGTCATCGTTTCCACCGGCTACCTGGGTACCGAGCAAATGAAGCAAGCCTTGGAGGCTGGTGCGGCCGGCTTCATCTCCAAACCCTACCGTTTCACCGAAATGCTGAAGAGAATCAAGGAAGTGCTCGACCGTTGAGACCCCTGGACTGCTGCAGGGGCGGGTTTCGGGTGGCAGGGCGGCGACAGTGTTGTTGATTTAAGCGATGCACGGATAGGCGTGAGGACAGGGAGACGCGGTGAC
>CALBZH010000656.1 GCA_937889795.1 uncultured Syntrophobacteraceae bacterium
TGCGCTGAAACGCGGAAAGCGTTCCCGCCAGGGAGAACAGATCGACTTCCTGCTGGTCCGTGCGGACATAGGTCCCGGAGCCTCGCTTGCGGACCAGGATCCGACGGCGCACGAGCCAGTCGGTGGCCTGCCTGGCCGTCGGCCGGCCGATGTGAAATTCGCGGGCAAGGCTGTGCTCCGATGGGATGGGCGACCCGGGGGGATAATCTCCGGCGCGGATCTTCGACAGGAGGAGATCCGCCAGCTGCCGATAAAGCGGAATCGGGGATTGGGGGTTGAGCTTCATGAAGCGCCTCGTACCTAGGGGTTACCGCCGTCCACGATGACGGGAGAATCGCTCATATTGGTCAAGTTGTCAAGACAAATTTTCAGCTCAAGTTTCGGACTTTGACTGAAACGAGTAGCGTTTGCGGAGGCGACGGTCAACAATTTGAATGACCGTTTTCGTTAGGCTCGAAAGTTCCTCCTTAAGCGTTCTCCTGCCGCAAGCTCAAGAGGCTCAAATCAGCGCCTCTCTTTTGGGCGGCCGAGTCAGGGTCTCCGCGGCTCGATGGCTGCTCCTGCTCCCTGAAATTTGAAACCCGACATCCGAAACCTCTTTCTAATCCAAAAAACCCTTTCGCCCGCCGCATCCTGACGTGTATGCTTGAACCGAGCTTCGCCGAATTCCATGGGAGCAGACGCATTTCACGAATCCTCCTCGGGGAGTGGCGCCATGATTTCGCGAATCCGTTCGTTCCTCAAGCACGACGTGTGGAGGATCCGGGCGAGGGACCTACCCGCCTACAAAGCCATCCCGCTTAAAGCGTTACGTATTTTCCTCATCTCCCTGCGCTCTCTGACCGTGGATGAAGTCCAGCTGCGGGCGTCCAGTCTGACGTTCTTTTCGCTGCTGTCCGTGGTCCCGCTCCTGGCCATGTTTTTCGGGATTGCCAAGGGATTCGGATTGGAAAAGACGCTGGAGCAGGTCCTCCACGAGCGCATCCAGGGCCAGGAAGAGGTGCTCAACTTCATCATCGAGTTTGCACACAATTACCTGGAGAAGACCAAGGGCGGGGTGATCGCGGGAATCGGCGTGGTGCTTCTCTTCTGGTCCATCATCAAGGTCCTCGGAGATATCGAGAGCGCCTTCAACACCATCTGGGGCGTGAAGCGGGGTCGCTCCCTGTACCGAAAGATCTCGGATTATCTTTCCGTCTGCCTCGTCGCACCGTTTCTCTTCATCACGGCGAGCGCCGCCACGGTCATCATTTCCAGCGAGGCAAAGACCCTTACCGACAAGATCGCCTTCCTAGAAACCTTCAGCCCTGGCATCGCGATCCTGCTGAAGCTCCTGCCCATCTGTGCCGTCTGGATCCTGTTTTCCTTCATCTACGTGTTCATGCCAAACACCAAGGTCCGGTTCCGGTGCGGCATTCTCGCGGGGGTTCTCGCGGGCACGGGCTTCCAGGTGTTTCAGCAGCTCTACATCAGCCTGCAGATCGGGCTTGCCAAGTACAACGCCATCTACGGGGGATTCGCGGCTCTTCCCTTCTTTCTTGTCTGGCTGCAGCTCAGCTGGCTCATTGTCCTGGTCGGGGCGCAGATCTCCCACGCCACGCAGGAGGTGGACGAATACGAGCTCGAGCCAGACTCGAACGCCATCAGTCCCCGGTTGAAACGGATCACGACCCTCCTCGTCGTCCGGCATCTCGTCAAGGAATTCTGCTCCGGCAGCCCGTCCGTGTCGCGTGAATCGATCATCCATGCGCTGGATCTGCCCAACCCTTTGGTCGACCGGATTCTTCAGGATCTTTTCGAAGCGCACCTGATATCGGAAGTCAAAGTGGACGGGCAGGACGAGGCTGCTTACCAGATCGCCGTCGACCCGGATCGCCTGACCATCCGGTACGTGGTCGAAGCACTGGACCGGAGGGGGAGCGAGGACATCCCGCTGTCACAAACGGAAGACCGTTCACGGATTGAGGCATCGCTGGAGGTTTTCCAGCAGCTGATCGAGGGTGCTCCGGAAAACCGCGTCCTGAAAGATCTTTGAGAGCCTGTTTTGCAAAACCTGATCAAACGGCCTGCCCGGCCGCATGCCCCGACGCCCAGGCCCAGTGGAGGTTGTATCCTCCCAGGTGGCCGGTCACGTCGATGACCTCCCCCGTGAAATAGAGCCCCGGGACTTTTTTGGCTTCCATGGTCTTGGAGGACAGCTCGTCGGTGCTGACCCCTCCCGACGTCACTTCGGCTTTGTTGAAGCCTTCGGCCGCAGCGGGCTGGATCTCCCAATTGTGAAGCGCTGCAGCCAAGGCATCAAGCTGCCGCGGTGAAAACTGGTTGAGGGGAGCCGACGGAAAACGGGGCTCACACCAGAGCTTAGCAAGGCGGTTCGGGAGAAGACGGCCGAGCAGCGTGGCCGGGTGCATCCGGCTGCTTCGATTTTCGTTGAGGGTGCTTCGAATGTCGATTTCCGGCAGGAGGTCGATCGCAATGGAGCCGACTCCATCCCAGTAGGAGGAGATCTGGAGGATGGCGGGACCACTCAGCCCTCGATGCGTGAACAAGACGTCATCCTTGAACTGGATTCCCCGATGCATGACGCCGGCAGGGATCGAGATACCGCTCAGAGCAGAGAGCTGCTCCGCATCCTTGGGCCCGAATCGGAGCGGCGTGAGAGCTGGCCTAAGCGGCGTCACGCGGATTCCGAATTGCCTGGCGATCGTGTAGCCGAAGTTGGTTGCTCCCAGATTGGGAGCCGATAATCCACCGGTTGCGATCACGAGCGAGGCGGCGTCGAAGGTCCCGCAATTCGTGTTGATCTCGAATTGCTCCCCTTTCCGCACCTCCAGGATTTTGCAGTTGAGAAGCAGCCGTGCGCCGGCACTCGTGCACTCGTTTGTGAGCATATCAACGATATGCTGAGCACTGCCCATGCAGAAGACTTTCCCGGCCTCACGAACCTCGTAGGAGATCCCGTGTGCTTCAACCAGGGACAGGAAATCCCCGGGGGTGAACTTCGCCAGGGCAGAGGTCGTGAAGTGGGGATTTTCGGATAGGTAATGGTTAAGATCGGAAGAGCGTCGTGTAGGGAAAGAGTGTAGATCTCGGTGGTCG
>CALBZH010000657.1 GCA_937889795.1 uncultured Syntrophobacteraceae bacterium
TGAACAGCTTCCTCCGCATCGCCCGACCGCGCATCATCAAGATCGGCTTGGTCTCGGCCGCCGCCGCCATCTTCCTGAGCCTCATCGTTTCCTTCTGGCTCACCCAGCCCATTCGGCGTCTGACCCAGTACGCTCACGACATCCGGGAAGGCCGGCGCGTGAAGCTTCCCAAGCTGGGGCGAAGCGAGCTCAACGAGATGGGACAGGCCTTCGAGATGATGCGGGAAGCACTCGAGGGCAGGAAGTACGTGGAGCAGTATGTTCAGACCCTCACCCACGAAATCAAGAGTCCCCTGTCGGCCATCCGAGGCGCCGCCGAGCTCATGGAGGAAACGATGCCACCCGAAATGCGCACGCGCTTCCTTTCGAACATCCGGACGGAGGCGGCCCGCATTCAGGAGCTCGTGGATCGGATGCTGAAGCTCTCCGAGCTCGAGAATCGCAAAGACCTTGAAAAGGTCGAGCGCGTTTTCTTTGGAGCCTTGATCCGAACCGTGCTGGAAAACAAGGAAACACTATGCTCGCAGAAAGGCCTGACGGTGACCACCTCAATCGATGAAGCGGCTTCCTTGAAAGGAGACCCGTTTCTTCTGCACCAGGCTGCTTCGAACCTCATTCAGAACGCCATCGATTTCAGCCCGACCGGGGGGCGAATCCGCATTGCCGTGGAGGAGAGCGGCGGCACGATCGGTCTGATCATCGAGGACGAGGGTCCGGGAATTCCATCGTTTGCGAGGGAGCGGGTTTTCGAGAAGTTCTTCTCGCTGCAACGGCCCGACACAGGCCAAAAGAGTACCGGCTTGGGGCTGAACCTCGTGCGTGAGGTGGCCGTCCTGCACGGGGGAGAGATTCGGCTGGAAGATCGGGAGGGGAAAGGGTTGAGGGCGGTTTTTCGCGTGCCGGTTTGACAAAGACTCGGTGTGACCCGCAGAACGTGAGCGACTGGTTTCAGCAAGGTCTGCGCTGCCGGCCGTTCACCTCGGCGGCTTTGGTTTCCGTTCGGGGGCGTCAGGATATCTGGGCAAGGGTCGCCGAGCCCGTTCTTTCAGCCGGGCAGCCGTCATCCGCTCCCGCAGGCCACCCTCTTTGACAAACGCCTTTTCGAGCTGCCGCAGCTGCTTGCCGAGAAGGGTGCTCGCAACCTTGATCAACCCGATGATCACGTTGGCTGCAATGGCGGGGTCTTCGTGCTCGATGCCTTTTTGGAAGGTCTCATAGCTTGCGTTCGGTGTACGGATGAGATCACCCAGGCGACGGGCGTACGGGTGGTCCCGGCTCCACTCCTCTAAGCCCCCGAATTCTCAGGAAGTCGCGATAATCCGCCAGAAGCTCCTCCAAACTTGCCCGTGCCACATTGGTGAGCTTGATTTCGCTTTCCTTGGAGGTAGCCGACGCCATGCTGCCCTCGATGATGTTCTGCTTGCCGGACCGGGCGGCCTGGACCATCTGGTCCACGGTGCGATCGCGTTTGTCGAAGAAGCGCGCACAGAAGCGGACCGTGGCATCATAGACGATCTCGGCTCGCTGGTAAGAGAGGAGCTTCTGGTAGCCGCCATGCGGAGGGATGAAGCCTTCGGGCATGACCAGCACTCCAAAGAATGGGACGAAAGGGAGATCAGGGACCTAAGCGACCGAGGGCTGCCCCAACTTAGGAGTGATTTCCCCCTGCTCTCTTGAGTCCCTTATGTCGCTTAAGTCGCTTGCGTCTTCCGCCATGGAAGCCGTATGCACGTCGGCTTCCCCTCGCTCACTGCTCCACAATCGGCCGGCGGTCCAGCCCATCGAGCACCTCCATGAGGCGCCTTTTGCGTGCGTGGGTACGCCGAATTCCGGTTATGTAGGCCGTCCACTCGGCATTCCGGTCTTCGTCATGAAAGACCTGACGCATCTGGCGCAAGTAAGCTCCCGCCTGCTGGTAGGCGTTGGGGTTGGTCTGAGCGATCTCTTGTTCCGCCAACCGTTTCCAAATGGCGATGGCCTCGTCAGGCTGGGTTCCGGCGACGGCCCGGGCTACCCGGTCTTCCTGGCCGAACCCCCTTCCATAGCGGTCGCGGCTGGCAACGGCGTACCACCTCAAGACCTCGTCGGGATTGTTCTCCTCGATGTGAATGTCGATGAGCACGCGAGACAAGGGAAACTCCCTCCGATGAGGGGTGCCCAAGCGCGCCGAGCCACTTCCGAAGGACGGCCATGGCGGGCTGTCTCCCTCAATCCGGCCGGCTTCAAGGTACTGCAGGGCATTCCCCCGGACAGTCACCCAGAGGCCGATCTGGCTGGCAGCATCGCGCAGGTTCTTGTAAGACTCCAGGGAGGGACTATCGAGGAATTCCTCCGCGCGGAACATCGTAACACCTGCCCAGTCTTCACGCTCTTGAAGGATCTTAAGCCTCGATTTCCGAAGGGAGGAAGTGATCCCAGGCCAGTCTTCACGCGTGGCTTCGATCCCCGTTTGGATCCATTCTTCCGCCTCGTCCAAGGATCCGGCATCGAGGAGCCGTTTGACGAGACGCTCGTAGCTCGCCGTGATGGGCGCTTCCTTCTTGCACACGGGAATGATCTCATCCCAGCGCGCCGACTCTTCCAGAGCACGGATCACCCAGTTGCCCAACCGGTCGCGCCGGTACCGGTTCTCGAAAGGACTCTCCCCTTTTGCCCTCCGAAGCTCCTCCAACCGCGCGAGGAGGCTGTCCGCAAGCCCACTCCACTCCTCTGTCGAGCGCCGGACATCCCAGAACACCCGGGCTCCCCGACAGAGATCGAATTCATCTTTGAGATCCGCATCGACCGCCCAGAGCATCTGGTCAACAGGCGCCATCGAAGAGAGGGGCAGCGCGCGGAAGACCACATCCAGGGCCGAAGCGATTTCATCCGCGGTTTCCCCCTCGTCTTCGCTCATCCCCACCTGCTCGGAGCCCTTGTCCAGGAGCTCCCTGCCGAGAGCCAGGACGTCATCGGCGTGTCCTTTGTGAAGCAAAGCTTCGAGACGCTCTCTGACGCGGGAATAGTCGGGGATGGACCTTTCGTTGCTCCAGTGGCGGCTCCAGCCAGGCTCCGCGCTGAGCGCCCGGATCTCTTTGCGGATCGCATTGACGATCGTTTGCACTTCCCCGCTTGCCAGCACGGCCAGATCGTTTAGCTTTTCGCCGACGGATGAGTGGCAAGCCATCAGATCCTGAATGAGGGCGACCAATTGCTCTTTGGAGAGGCCTGCCAGGTAGGAAGCGACCGGACCAAGACCCATCTTCTGCATTGGTAGCCGGGAGGGAGAAATCCCATCTCCTTTTTCGATCTCATCCTCAACCATCGAGGAGTCGCCGCCAACGTGCCCGATTCCCGCCAAGATCGCCAACCGTTCGTCGTCCCGGTCGCACGCCGAAGCTTCCGCTCCTGTCTTGAGGAGTTGGAGGTACTCGATGACGACGGCTACCGCATGCTTGCAGGCTGACCAGAGGTAAGGGCAACTGCAGCGCGACGTGAGGCTTCCCCCCTCCATGCCGACCATGGTGGCATATTTGCCACCGCCTGCGACCCAGGCCAAGAGGCGGTTGTCGGGAGTTTTCGCAAGCTGCAGCACTCTCCCTGCCTTCTGATAGTCTTTCCCCCGACTGACGGTCTCGCTTCCGGCCCATTCAGTCAGGTCATCCCAAGTCAACTCACGAAATGGATCGTGATCCTCCATGAGGTCGCTCCCCAATTTGCATCAGCTTCTTGAAGCCGCTAGAGATTGCCTCGCAGTCCCAGTTCTGCGGCGACCGCTTGCATGCCCACGATGGTATCCCCAATCAGCTCGTTCAGCTCCAGTCCGAGCATTGCCGCCCCCTTTTCAAGGATTGACCGATCCACCCCCGCGGCAAATGCCTTGTCTTTCCACTTCTTGCGTACACTCTTGACCGGAAGGTCCAGGATCGATCTGGAGGGGCGGACCAAAGCGGCGGCACTCACCAGGCCGGTAAGCTCATCGATGGCAAACAGGGTTTTTTCGAGGTCCGTCCGGGGCTCCACATCCGTGCAAATGCCCCACCCGTGCGAGAGGACCGCACGGATGAGATCCGGCGGCCAGCCATGCTCTTCCAGGATTTCCGGCGCATGCCGCAGGTGAGCCTCCGGGTAACGCTCGTAGTCCACGTCGTGGATGAGGCCGACCACGCCCCATAGCTCCTCGTCCTCGCCCCGCTTCCTCGCCATGTGACGCATCACGGCTTCTACGGCCAATGCGTGCCGCCTGAGATTTTCCGAGGTGACGTACTTGGTCAGCAGCGCCCATGCATCTTCTCGCGTTGGCTTCGCGCCCATCTCATCCCTCCTGGTTGAACACACCATGGCTCACTCGTGATACAGCCAAGGTCACGTTGGCGGTCTTCCGTTTGGTCACGATCAGCCGCCCATTCGAGGCGCTCCGGATAGCCGCCGCTTCGCACACGCTGGGCACACCGACGCACTCCTCCACGCGAGCGGAAGGATTGGGGACATCCACGCCAAGCAGCTCGCTCCGGGCAAAGAACTCGATGGATCGTTTCAGCTTCCGGGCAGCTTCAATAAGGCCGGGCTCGTCCGCTTTGAGGTCCACGCTGGCCAGGTTTCGAATCGACAGCGGAGACAGCTGCTCTTCGTGGAAAACCTGTTGTACCAGCTCCAGAATCTCCTGCATAGACGTCCCGCGGTTGCATCCCAACCCCACGACCAGATTTCGCGGGCGCAGGATCAACCACTCGAAGCCGGCCTTTGGCCCGGTCTCAGAAACCCAGACTCCGACCGTCGGATTGTCCGTCTCCTCGAAATACTCCCCACCGTCTGCCCACAACCGGATGCCCTGAATTCCCTGAAGGTCCGGCAAGAGTCGATGGTCCGGATCATGAATCCAAACCGCCTCTTCTTCAAGGATGGCTCGCGCGACGCGCCCGAGCACGGCCATGTTTTCGATCTCCAGGCCTTTTTCCCGCGCCATCAAATCCAGGGCGGGCTTTCCCCGCACATCCGTCGCCGTGGTGATGACGGCCTGCCCCCCCGTGATCGCTGCAACTCTCCTGGCAAGGTCGTTTGCTCCACCCAAGTGCCCCGAGAGCAGACTAATGACGAAATGCCCACGCTCATCCAGAACCACTACGGCCGGATCCTCCGTCTTGTGGCGAGCCAAGGGCGCAATCAACCGTACGACAATCCCCGTTGCCATGACGCAAACCAAGGCCGAATGGCTGCTCCAGACCTGCGGAAACACCGCCGCCAGACGATCGAATGGCACAGCTCCCATGGCGATCGCAAACCGGTGGCGTCGGGGTACGTAGCACACACTTGGCTTCAGCACTGCTTGGATCCCCAAGGCGAGCTCCACCCCGTGGGCGGTCACCGCGAGAATCGCCAGGGACGTGTCATCGGAAGGATTGAACTTGTTGGAAGCCATGATGGCGCATCTCGTGCTGAAGGTCCGAAGACGCCGATCTCCGGCGCGGCACAGGCAACGTGCGTTGCCGAGATCAGGCGAAAGAGGTCCCCGTAGAAAAAGAAAAGCCCTTGTGCCCAAACAAATCAGACATCAAGGACTGCGCCCTGTTCCGCTCGGCCCCGCCAGAACCGCTTGTCGCCATCCAATCCGACTATCCCTATGGCCGTTACTCGCGAGCAGGGAGACCTCTGATTCCGAAGTCTGGGTCCTTCTATCTAATTCAGATCATGTCGTCAATCACTATGCATGATTCCGGGGATTCGTAAGGAGGGGAACGATGGAAGACTTGGTGAGAGCGACGCCCGTATCCCTCAGCACCCCGTGGACCATGGCAGAGGGTTCATGGCAGGTCAATGGGTTAGAAGCCGGCTGACGCCTCTCGGTCGAGAGCCTCAGGAAGGGAATGAAGCAAATCTTCAATGCTCGAAGCCGGGGACGGTTTCGCGAGTAGCCCCATCACCCTGTTGAGACGTGCGCCCAGGCAGCATGCGTGAGGGATGGGGTGCTGCGCCGCGATCAAGGCCGCCACGATACCGGTCAGGCTGTCCCCCGTGCCGCCGATAGGCTCCATGGCTTCCACGCACGGATCACAAACCCTTTCCAGAACACCCTCCCGCGATGCCACTACGTCGCAACGGCCCTTGACCAGCAGGAAGCGGGAGGCGTCGTCATGCTCGTAAGCCCACTGGATGAGCTCCGGCACCCTATCCTCTTCCTGCAGGATAAACCCTCGGGTGTAAAAGGGATGGGGTGCAGTCTCGTCGGCAAGAAAGGCGAGCTCGCCAGCATCGGGTGTGAAGAGATCATAGCACGATGCCAGCCCACTCATCTTCGCCACATACATGTATCCCGCATCGGCGATCAGGATGGGTTTACGTTCCAAGTCCTCCGTGCGTAGGTGAACTCTGTTGTGCCAGTCCACATCCGGCTGCAGGTAGTGGTAGACGATCAGCTCGGGCGAAAGAGTGTGGAGCCTTTCGGAAAGATGTCGGTAGACCAGGCTGGATCCATCCCCCCGCCCAATGTCGCCGCAGACCAGCGTTTGTGGAGCTTCGATTCCTAAAGCGCGGGAAGCAATGCACGCCGCGGCCAAGAGCGCAGGCGTGCCACGAGCAATGGAGACCGCGTGGTCCCCGAGGTGCAGCCGCCGGTTGCCGAGCAGGCAAGGGCCTTCGTAGAGCGGGAAGTCCTCTCGCGGCACCGTTCCTACAATCAACCAGGACATCTTCTCAGTAGCTCCTCATAAGCCAGCTGCAGAGCGTATCCGCACAGGGTATGCCCCAGGCTTCGAGGCGGAGGCAGATCATGCAATGTCCTGCCAACAAGCGTTTCCGCCAGGTAAGGCACATCCGGACAGCCACCACCGGAGACGTTGACCACTCTCAGGTCGCTCTTGTCGATCGTCATCTTCATATTGGCGGCCCGCACCATTAGGTATTCCCCAAAGTCTTTCACCTGAAACAAGCTCACCGGCTCAAGAAGGAGATCCTGCATCGGAAGTGTCTTGAGCGGCGCAAGGCGAGCATCCTGGAGAATGGCGGACACTTTGAGCTGCGCAACCAAAGGGAATTCTATCACCAAGTCGCACCCGGTGCGCAGGTCCGGAGGCGGGCCCTTCACCGAAACCTCGATCCCCGCCTGCTTGAGAAGGGACTCCGCCTTGATCACCTCGCTGGTGTGATGGAAGACGAGAATTCCCTTGTCGGAGCGTCTGCGAGTGGGTGTCGCATCCCGCTCCCGATCGAGACCGATTATTTTTCTGGCAAAATCCGTGATCTTTTTTGAAAGCACGATGAAGAGCCCTCAGCGCTTGAGGATGAGGTGGTAGTCGTCCCCTTTGCGCTGGGTATCCAGGATCTCCCAGCCCTGCGACCGGGCAGCGCGACTGACGTTCTCACGGCTTACCTCGTTGTCGATGATGACTTCAATCTCACCGCTTGTCTTTTCCTTCATTTTTGACATGGCCAGGAGAACCGGCTGCGGGCATGACAGACCCCTTGCATCTACGATGTCGCTCATCTCCACCTCCTTGACTCGATCAGGCACGAGCCCGCTCAATGTTGCTCAAACCGATCACCAAACAGAAGAAAAGGCTCACGACCACGGCGGCTATCCCGTGTGGCCCGATACCGGCGGGAGAGCTGGCCAGTCCGAAATTGTGGGCAAAGGCAGCTCCGGTGATCATTCCCAAAACAAACACCCCGGCATCAGCATCCCCTTCGCCGGACATGAACAGCTGGCGCCCAGGGCACCCCCCCGCCAAAGCGAAAGAAAGCCCGGCTACGAGCATGCCGGCGAAGTTCCAAAGCGCGTGGGTATGGGCTACGGGCTGTTTCTCGAATCCGGGATGAAACTGGCCGACCACCAGGTTGGTCAGCCACGCGGCCGCCAAGAGTGCCAGAAACCCGGAGAAGAGATGCCACTGCCTGAACAAAATGAGGTCACGGAGCGCTCCCATGGTGCAGAACCGGCTGCGCTGCGCCAGAAACCCGACCAAGAGACCGATTCCAAGTGAAAGGGCAACGGGCGCATAGGCGGCCCCCGGTCCCTTGAGGCTGTAGAAAAGCACGCCGCTCTGAGCCTGTCCCTCGACGGGAGCAAACATGAATCGGAGCACGAGCAGCCCCGCAATGAGCAGCGGCATCAAGAGTCCAGTCCCGGCGCTCTGCTTGCTGCTGCGACCGAGGCTGTAACCTTGTTTGAAGAACAATGTCCCGCCCCATACGCCGACCGCAAGACCCGCCAGGCCGAAGAGCGCATTCCCATCGCCTCCCGCCAAGCGAAGCAGCGTCCGCCAGGGACATCCCAGAAACACGAGCGCCCCGATCATGGCGGTCATTCCCAGAACGAATCGTGCCAGCGGTGCTGATCCCCCTCTCGGCTTGAACTCACCGAAAAGCAGCGCAGCTGCTAATGACCCCAGAACGAATCCGAGGATTTCCGGCCTGAGGTACTGGACCACCTCTGCCCGGTGCATGCCGACGGCGCCTGTGATATCCCGATCAAAACAGGCCACACAAATGCCCATGTTGCCCGGGTTGCCCAGCTTCTGGAGCAGTGAGGCGAGCACCCCGATGATAATGCCAACGGCAATGATGCCCATTCCCGTCGCAAAGAGATTCCTTGTCCTTTCCACTTCCACCTCCACCTCCTTGGTTACACACTCACCGTCCGGCCCGCGTCCACGGGCAGGTCAAGTCTTCCACGGAATAGGTGTGCACGCTCCTGCAATGGGGACACTCCACCGCAACACTCCCCACCAGCGTCCTATCCCCCTGCAACCCCTCTCTCACGTGCAGCTCCCCCATGATGCGCCAGTTCTCTGATGAGTATTCCTTGCCCGTCACAGGACAAACAAAATAGAGCTCCATTCAATCCACGACCTTTCGCCGTACGCCAACGCACACCGGCAATCTTCTTCTCTCTGGCTCAAGCCCCAAATCATAGAAGTCATGCAATAGTCCTCGGACGAATCCCAAAAACCCAGGGAAAGTGGGGTTGAGGTCCTGAAATCGCTCAATTCCAGCGAAATGTTTTATAGACCTCAGCTCTAGGTGCTGTGAAATAGGAACTGCTAATGGCCCAGAAGTGTTTGCATAGATAAGCACAATGGAAAGACGTCATGATCTTTGGAAGGGTTATGCAGTGCGGAGAACGGAGGGCCAGGGGCCCATGAGGGTCTCATCCCGCATCACGGCGTCGAGACTGACGTCATCGGCGGGAAAGGCGAGGTGTCGAAAACCGAGACGGTTGGCACGTGGCTCCGGCTTCAGTCTTCCATGGGAAGGCTTCCTGCGACCGCCCTTTTGCCGCCCCTCGTCAACACGGATGCCCCATGCCATACGAGGCTCAGCAGGAAGAGCACCACCCCGGACACAATCGCAGCGTCCGCGACATTGAAGATGCATGTCCGGTAGGAGCCCCAGCCGAGGTTGAGAAAGTCAACGACATAGCCACCGAGAGCGACCCTGTCCATGAGATTGCTGAGGGCGCCTCCCGCGAACAGTGCCAGGCAGGCGGTGGGACCGGCGCCGAGGGCGGACCCCAGCATGAGATAGGGGATGAGCAACGCCAGAAATACGGATACGGCGGTTGTCACAGTCGGCCCTCTCCAATGCTCGGGGAGATAGTACTCGAAGCTGAGCACCCCACCCTTGTTCTCAAGATAGTCCAAGCGAAAGGTATCTTTGGCAAAAGAGATCACCTTGTTTTTAGGCAGGTGGGATTTTGCAAGCACTTTCGTATACTGGTCGCATGCCACACAGACCAGGATCATGAACAGAACCAAGATAATTCGTTGTCGCCTCATCATTCGCAGCCTCCGCGGGACACGACAGCAGCCATTGGCTCACAGTCGGGGCTACCGCACGGGAAAGTCCCCGTCTTCTTCATAGCGGTCCAGTCTCCGTTCCAGGTTTCGAAGCGAGCTCAAAAACAGCCCCAGCCCGCCAAAACAAAGCACCAAAATCGTGATCAGCTCGAACGCCGTCATGCTCCTCAAGGAAAAATGGGTCGATGCGATCACCCCATAGATCATGGCGGCCAGGGACCCGAGCGAGAGGAGCCAACCGAGGGGGTTCCTCGCATTGTAGAAGATGATTGCAATCCCGAAGATGAACGGAATCATGACCATGCCACTCGTTATGACAAACGTGTGCCCCCACATGGAGCCGCCGTAGAGAGACATTCCGAAGCCGAAATGAGCAGACACGGTGATGGACTGCAACAAGAGATAGAACCCGCCGCACATCATGAAAAAACCGATGAGAAAACGCCCCACGCCCCCACTTGTTCCCCCAGCTCCTCGCCCCATCGTGTCGTTCCCCCCTACGCGCTTTGAATGATCCCCCACCGACCGCTGAACGGAACGCCGGTGGCTGGAACAATGGTCTCTACTTGTGCCGGATCGGCCGAGGATGGAACGTCCCTGGCTTGCTTATCGTCTGCCCCTCAGGCTCTCCGGGATCCACTTCGGTTGGCGACAGGACTTCGGTGCGCCCCCGACTCCCGCTCACAGAATCCTCACTCCGCCAGAGATCGTCCATCAAAGACGGCCGATTCTGGAGCTCTTTCACCCGCCTCAGAACGAAGCTGACCACGCCGTACCCGACGACGAAAGCGGCGACCACGACACCCCAGAGAACCCAGTCAGGCATCTCTTCCACGGCTCACCTCCTCTTGTCGCGGACACCCCGCCTCTTTCCGAAAGGAGCCCGCATCACCCCCACGCAATCCGGGCATTCCCCCGCTGCCTCCATGAACTGCTCGAGGCACCGCGGACAATACGCCTGCACATCCGGAGCGTGAGGATCCGGCGGGGCAAGAAGATCGATCGTACGCAGGCCGATCATTTGCAGGAACTGCTCCGCCTTCCTGAGAAGGATATCGTTCTGCCATGCGATCGGCTCAGCATAACCGGCTTCGAGGCTTGGCACAATCGGGAACCTGAGGAAGCGGAGCGTCTCGGCAGCCAGGGCTTTGAAACGCTCCGGCCTCATGAGCAGATGCGCAACGACAAGAGGATGGTACTCGCCGAGGAGATTTTCGGTGACACGATCGCAGGCACGAATCGAAGCAGGGGGGCACAAGACCATCTTGATCAGATGCGTGACCCGCTCATCGCCA